>NZ_JADMSV010000005.1:0-213531 GCF_015560935.1 Butyricimonas sp. BSD2780061689_150309_C8 | reverse complement strand
AAGTACGAGAGGGAAATCAGGGGGATGATTTACACCACCAACTGGATCGAAAGGCTGAACAGGGATTACAAGAGGGTGATCAACATGAGGGGCGCCATGCCAAACCCCCAAGCTGTTATTCTCCTAATGGGAACGGTAGCCCAAAATGCAGATATTTATAAATATCCTATTTATAATTTTTTAGAATCAAGATTATTTTATTGAACTATTTATAATTTTGCATGCATGAGAAAAGAAGGAATTTACACACTTTTTGAAACACTATCCTTTTTGAAACACTATCGTATCGAAGAATAGCGAATTTCATTTGCCCCTCCCTTTGGGAGTATACATTGGTGTATAAAAAAGGATCCGCTATAATTCGTTTATTATAGCGGATTGTCATTCGAACTGTGATCCAGCTGGGACTCGAACCCAGGACCCCAACATTAAAAGTGTTGTGCTCTACCGGCTGAGCTACTGAATCCTTCAATTGTGTTTCTCAATTGCGGTTGCAAAGATAGGTATTCTATTCGAATTTCCAAAGGACAAAAGGATTTTTTACAAAAAAAAGACAAGATAAAAAGAATACTTTAGCCCCCATAGATGCTCTTTTTATCGTGATATACCCGAATGTCCCGTTAAGACTTTTGATATTCGGAGCATTCGCCATTTGTCCGCTTATGGTTATCTGCGGGCTACACTTTGGCCGCCGATGGGCAGGGAAAAGAACAAATCATTTTCATTGTAGGTACATGGCAAGTACATTGGAGATTGTTCTTGCTATGTTCCTGCTGTGTGCGTGCTTGGTAATTGTCATAGCCCATCACTAGCCTAACCCCGGAGTAATTATGGACGAATGTTCGCCTTCGGCGAGTTATAGGCTACAAGTTGCAGATTCATCTTTTAGTTTCTCCTGGCAGGGAGAGGCGTTATTTTGAAATAAAATTTTGTGGCTTGTCCTTTATTATAATAGAGGTAATTGATGTAACATATTTTTGATCCTGATTGCCGTGCGAGGCATGGGTTCCGCAATTGTCAGGCCTACTAATTCTTTTTCTGCGGCAATGTCCTTTATTACCCGAATGACTTCTTCCATTTTCATCCCATCGGGGTCTGTACCAACAGCAGCGATGATTTCGGCAGGATCAAGTACATCCATATCAAAATGGATAACGACTTTCGACGCTCCGCATGATTTCAACCAAGTTTTGATTGCATCACTGTTTTGTGCAACATCTTTGGGCGTGAGATGCTTTATTCCGTATTGCTTTTGGCGTTCTTTGATTTCTTCACGTTCCCAGTTGCGTAATCCCACGAATAATATGTTTGATGGGGTAAATCGGGTGGGTAATTCCGCTAGAATTTTGGTGTCTCCATATCCCATGCAGGCAGTTACGGCCATGGCGTGAAATCCGGGATAGATGTCTCCGGGGAGTGTGATATCGGGATGTGCATCAATCCAAATTAGGGCAATATCGTTCTTGTATTTCTGAGCCAAGTAGGTAAAGGGAACGACACTGACCGAACATTCTCCGCCGAGTGTTACGATTTTATCGGGATTACTGACTTGTAGCATGTTTAATGCAGCTCTTGTTTGACGGACTATAATATCCCGGTCGAGGACTCCGTCTGTCACCTTTCGATCCGTGATTTCAGTCGAAACTGGAACGGTTAGTGTTTCTTGACCATTGTCCGGGGCCAGAAAATTTAAGAGTTGTGCCCCCAAGACATATCCTCTTGAGGCATCATGGGGATTTTCAACCTCTGTAATCAATTTTACGATATTGGCACCTTGCCATTGAGGATAGATCAAACGAATTGTTTTTGTTTCTTTTTCCATATTCTGCTGGTTTATTCTATTTTGCCCCTTTATTGTTTTCATACAAAGTTACATAGTCTTTTTCCCTTAAACAAGTATTGGTAAATTATTCCGTATAGATTATTGGGGTAATCTTCAAAAAAAACGGAAGTTTCGGTTGACTCGGTTTGTTGAGGGAGTGTTTTGTAGTTATATTTGCTATATTGTTGCATTTTGGATGGAAAATGTTGTATTTTATCTTTTAATTTCTAACTTTGTTAGGAATAAATGTTGAACAGACATGAGTCAGTATTTATCGTGTGAGGAAAAATCATTTTACAATTAGATATGGACAAGAGAAAAATAGTTAAGATTGTGGCCAAAAAAAATGGCATGTCACAAAAGGATGTGACGATGGTATTTGATGAAATTTTCAGTACGATGTTAGAAGGGTTAAAAGAAGAGGGGCATGTGGGGGTATTGGGCTTTGGATCTTTCAACGTGAAAAAATGTGCTGTTCGTCATCGATATGTTCTTTCAACCCAAAAAGTCGTTTTGTACCCCGAAAATAAAAAAGTTATTTTTAGGGTGGCGAAACAATTTAAGTTTAAGGCAGATGGAGTAGGAGAGGAGTAATTCGAACTCATCACTTGATGAAATTCTGTATGAATGAAGAAACGTCCGGGAATTACTCTCGGACGTTTCCTTTTATATAAATTGCAACCTAATTTTATTTTGATTTCGGTCGGAAGATCATATCAACAACATCGGCTCCCTTGAATAATTTCTGGGTGAATTTCTTCACGTCTTTTGTTGTGATCTTGTCAATAATATCATCGAAGTTTTTCGGGTCAGTTACATCAATTCCACGAAGATAATAAGTTTGAATTGCACTCATCCAATATGCATTGTGAGGTTTGCTTTGTTCATTATTTTTCTTCAGGATAGTAGTTACCTTGTCGATCTCTTCCTGTGTCGGACCTTCCTTCATTAATTTGTCGATTTCGGCATAGATTAATGATTTCAAATGTTCTGCTTTATCCGGATCGCAATCAAAGCTCATGCTCATGCTGTAGCTTTCGTACGGTTCTTTAGAAGATCCAGATTGAACACCTACACCATAGGTTCCACCTTCTTTTTCACGGATATTGGTCATGTATCTTTGATCCAGTACGCCTTTCAAGATATTCAAGCAAAGATTGTCGTGAATGCTTGTTTTCATCTCTTTAGAGAAACTGGTGATTACAGTTGCTTTCGGAGTGGTCAGATCCAGTTCAATAACTTTTTCAGTTCTTCCTTTCGGGCCTCTCACTTTGTTATCTACCCAATTTTCTTTCCGGTTGTAAGATTTTACAGATCCCAAGTATTTTTCAACCAATGGTTTTACGGTTTCTGCATCGATGTTACCCACGATGAAGAATGTAAAGTCGCTGATGTCTTTGATACGGTCGCGGTAGATCTCCTCGATTTGTTCAATACTGACTTTATCTAAAAATTCTTTACCGAACAACAATGTTCTCGGGCTATAATTGCTCATGATCATGCTAACAGAGTCTTGCATAATCTTTTGAGGATTGTTGGCTGAGTTCTCGATGGCAGCGTAGTTACGTTGCATCATGGTATTGTGTACTTCTTTGTCGAAACGAGGTTTCTCGAAACGCAAGTAGATCAGCTGCATCAAGGTTTCGAAATCATTCGGAGTAGATGCACCACCGACTGATTCTGAAAGACCGCCAATGCTTACACCGGCTTGGGCTTGTTTCCCGGTTAATAATTTTCTCAAGGTTATTGCGTCATAGTCTCCTAATCCGTAAGCCCCGATAAATTGATCTGTGACTTGGGCAGATGCTAATTTGTCGATACCATATAATGAAGTACCACCCTTACTGTAAGAACTTACTTGTACTTGGTCTTTTTCGTAGTCTGCTTTGCGGAATACCACTTTTGCCCCGTTTTCCAAGGTCCACTCTTCAGCATCGAATTGCGGTAATTTTTTGGTAGCGATAATCTTGGAACCTTTCAAGTCCTCGTTGATTAAAGATGCCTCTGTTACTTGGTCTTTATAAGGCTCTAAATTAGAACTCTCAACTTTGTCCAACACGGCGATGGCTTCTTCTTTCGTGATGTGTTTAACTCCTTCAGACGGGCCTTGTGCAACGATCACCATGTTTTTCCGGTTAAGGTGTTTTTTAGCTAAAGCTGAAACTTCATCCACGGTGATGGTCGGGATAATAGCTTTGGCAAAATTGTAATAGTAATCGAAGTCTATGATAGGCTCTCCCTCAAGGAAGTTAGATTGCATTTCACCGATATAATCTTCGGAGGTAGTTTTGTCTTTTTGTTTGTAAGCAGATTCCAAACCTACGAGCATGTTGGTTTTTGCTCTTTCAAGCTCGCCTTCCGTGAAACCAAATTTCTTTACTCTTTCGTTTTCACGATAGATAGCTTCCAGTGCTGCTGCTTCTTCATTCGGTTTTGCCGTGGTAGAAATAATATAAGTACTCCATCCTCTTACAATACCGCCACCGAATCCGGCTTGTGCGTTAATAAAAGGAGGATTGCCTTTTTGAAGTAATTCAGAAACACGTTGTCCCAACATGGTATTGTAGAAAGATTGAAGAATACTATTTTTCAGGTATTCATGATTCTTTTCTTCTTTCGGGGTAGAGGGGTATTTGATATACACGCTGACAGACGATTGAGTTACTTCTTTGTCCGTTGCGCATACGAAGTAAATATCGTCGTGAGGGTTAACCGTGAACTCTTCTCTCACGGCCGGATTCACCGGAGTCGGGATTTTGGAGAATAATTCTTTTACTTTTTTCTCCATCTGGTCTACGTCGAAATCACCGACAACAGCGATAGCTTGCAGGTCCGGACGATACCATTTGTGATAATAATCACGAAGGGTTTGGTATTTGAAATTCTTAATAATGTCCAAGTTACCGATAACATCTCTTTTCGCGTATTTAGAGTCTTTCAGTAATACCGGCATGATTTGGGCACGGATACGGAAACTCGGGGTTCTTCTGGTTCTCCATTCTTCAGAGATAACTCCTCTTTCGCCATCGATTTCGTCATCGACTAATAAAAGATAATGTGACCAGTCGTGAAGTACGAGTAGACAAGTATCTAATAAATCAGGATTGGTTGTAGGAACCTCGCTGATATTGTAAACTGTCTCGTCTTGTGCCGTGTAAGCATTCACGTTTCTTCCGAATTCAACACCGTGTTTTTCCAACATGTTGGTAATACCTTTTCTTCCCGGGAAATGCTTGGTCCCGTTGAATGCCATGTGTTCCAAGAAGTGAGCTAAACCGTCTTGATCATCATTTTCCAGGATAGCTCCCACGTTTTGGATGATGTAAAAACTTGCTCGTTCTTTGGGTTCCGCGTTATGGCGGATGTAATAAGTCAATCCATTAGCTAGTTTCCCGATGCGAACGTTCGGATCCATGGGAAGTGGTGCCTTCATGTCATATTGGGCGAACAGGCTAGTGCTGATCAATGCCAATAAAGCACACACGATTAATAATTTTTTTGCCATACGAATTATTTTAATGTTTTAATGTTTGTGTCTGCAAATATAGCAAAGTGTAAGTAATTTTGTTCTGATACGTTAATTCTTTAACGTTAATTTAGGGGTTAAGTGTGAAAATAGGGAAAAATAGAGGGGTTTTTAGATTATTTAGAACGATTCGTTGTTAATGGGGTTTAACTTATCCGGTGGTTTATCGTATACGCCTGTAAAACTTTGGGAAAGATATG
Source organism: Butyricimonas sp. BSD2780061689_150309_C8 (assembly GCF_015560935.1). NCBI lineage: Bacteria > Pseudomonadati > Bacteroidota > Bacteroidia > Bacteroidales > Odoribacteraceae > Butyricimonas > Butyricimonas sp. BSD2780061689_150309_C8. Next base: position 207,983 of record NZ_JADMSV010000005.1, on the reverse strand, counting down.
ATGCTGTTGAAAATAGATATAAACAAATGGTTTTCTTGGTTGAATTTGGGTATTAAAGACCCTTCCACGGCCTCGGCAGTAGAGGTCCTCTTGCAGATCGCGGTCATTTGTCTGATTGCTTTTTTATTTACATTCTTTCTGCGCAAGGGAATAACCCGGGTGATCGGGGGAATGGTGCGTCGTACGAAAACCAAATGGGATGATATTTTTTTCGAGGAGCGTGTTTTTCAGAAAATATTTAATCTGATACCGCCGATATTTATAGATTTTGCTTTTAAAATCGTGTACGGGAAGTGGCAACATATAGAACTTTTTCATCGGTTTATCGTGGCTTGGATACTCGTGGTTGCCGGTTTCGTGATTGTTGCCGTGCTGGATGCGATAAACCGAATCTATGATTCGTACCCGATCGCGAAAGATCGTCCGATAAAAGTTTTCGTGCAGGTGATTAAAATTTTCGTGATTTCAGCTATTATCATTACAATCGTCAGCGAGTTTATCGGGGAGTCCCCCCGTAATTTACTGGTCGGGTTGGGGGCGTTTGCTGCGGTTTTAATGTTGATATTCAAAGATGCGATATTAGGTTTTGTGGCCGGAGTTCAATTACTGGCTAATCAGATGGTGCGTATCGGGGACTGGATCGTGATGCCGAGCAATAATGCAAACGGGACGGTGTTGGAGATCAACTTGTATACCGTGAAAGTACAAAATTGGGATATGACGATCACGACGATTCCCACCTATCAGTTAGTGTCCGCTTCTTTCACGAACTGGCGGGGAATGCAGGAGTCTGCCGGTCGTCGGATTATGCGCTATATTAATATAGATATGCTTTCCGTCCATTTTCTTTCGGATGAAGAAATCGATACTTTACGTAAATCGAATGTCTTGAAAGGGTATATTGAAGATATGTTGCCGAAGTTGGACGAACAAAATAAAGGAATATCTGACGTGTTGGATAAACGGAAGTTGACGAATTTAGGCGTGTTTAGACAGTACGCTGTGCGCTGGCTGGAAGCCAATCCCGATTTGAATATCGATATGACATACATGGTCCGGCAATTACAACCGACGGCAACAGGTATTCCTCTGGAGGTGTATTGTTTTTCCCGGATTCAAGAATGGGTAGCCTACGAGAAGGTTCAATCCGATATATTCGATCATCTGTTAGCCGTGATTCCTTATTTTAACTTGCGAATCTATCAATACCCGGAGATTATCAAAACCCCGAATTGATTCAAGAACCGATCCATTTTTTGATTTATGATTTCCGACTCAGTGATTCCTGCTCTCAATTCAATGCTCTTTTCAATCACTTAATCGTTTAATCGGCAATTACAAAATCTTTTTCATTCTAAACTCTTTTCTACTGCCTCGATAAAGTTTATGAATCCTCTGGCTGGGAAAGTTGGATTTTTATACTATTTTTGAAGGCTAAAAATAATTGGATGAGCAGTAAAAAACGAAAATATTGGAATAAGCTGAGGAACCGCTATAAGTTGACGATATTTAACGAGTCTACTTACGAGGAGGTAATGCACCTTCGGCTCTCTCCGTTGCACGTTCTCACGGCATTAAGTACATTGGCCGTCGTCTTGATTATATTGACTATCATGTTGATTGCTTTCACGAATTTGCGGGAATTCATCCCGGGGTACCCGAGCCAACAGTTGAGACGTCAGATTACACAAAACGCTCTACGGGTTGATTCCCTATTAAACGAGGTGCAGAAGAAGGATCGTTTTCTCCATTCCATACAAACTATTTTGAGAGACGAAAACTTGGACACGACGAGTTTCGTGTCGATGCAGCAGAATGTAAAGGTAACCTATGATACTTCGATGTTAGGTATGTCGGAAGAAGAGGCCGGTTTTCGGGAAATCGTGGAAAAAGAAGAAAAATACAATTTAACCCTTGGGCATGTCAGTTCTTCCGATGATGATTTTTATCATTTCTTCTCACCATTGGATGGGGTGGTAACCAATCATTTTGATGAAACGACTCGTCATTATGGGGTGGATTTGGTGGCCAAGCAAAATTCAAATGTTTTGTCCGTGCTGGATGGCGTGGTCATTTTCACGGATTGGACAATTAAGACGGGTTACGTGATTCAAGTACAGCATAATGGAAATCTGGTTTCAGTATATAAGCATAATTCGGTATTGTTGAAAAAGCAGGGAGATTTTGTCCGTGCGGGAGAGGCGATTGCAGTGGTTGGGAACACGGGCGAAGAAACAACCGGACCGCATTTACATTTCGAGTTGTGGCAAGCGGGAAAAGCATTGAATCCGGAAACATTCATTAAGTTTAAATGATTCGCGAATAGTGGTTTTGGAGATTGTTTTGAAATGAAAAATATAGCAATATTGGGATCTACCGGGTCAATTGGAACGCAGACATTGCAGGTGATTGACGCTAATCCGGAACGGTTTAATGTAGAGGTTCTCACGGCAAATAATCAGGTGGAATTACTGGCGCAACAAGCCAGAAAGTTCAAGCCTAACATGGTTGTGATCGGAAATGAATCAAAATATTCCGAGTTAACCGAGTTATTGAAGGACGAGGATATAAAGGTATATGCCGGGAGCGAAGCTATTGCTCAAGTCGTGCAAACATCCACGATTGATGTGGTCGTTACTGCCATGGTTGGGTATAGCGGGTTGTTACCCACGATCAACGCGATTAAGGCGGGTAAGACGATCGCTCTGGCCAATAAGGAAACCTTAGTTGTTGCCGGAGATTTAATTAATCGGTTGGTTGAGGAATACAAGGTGGCGATATTACCCGTGGATTCCGAACACTCGGCTATATTCCAGTGTTTGGTGGGCGAACACAACAACCCGGTGGAGAAGATATTATTAACAGCGTCCGGTGGACCTTTCCGGGGACGGGATTATGAATATTTGAAGTCCGTAACGGCAGCACAAGCATTAAAACACCCGAACTGGAACATGGGGGCAAAGGTTACCATCGACTCTGCGTCCATGATGAATAAAGGTTTCGAGGCGATCGAGGCAAAGTGGTTGTTTGGAGTAAAACCTTCACAAATAGAGGTGTTAGTACACCCGCAATCCGTTGTTCACTCGATGGTTCAGTTTCAGGATGGAAATATAAAAGCACAGTTGGGAGTTCCGGATATGCGTTTGCCGATCCAGTATGCACTGACTTACCCGGAACGGGTACATTCGGAGATACCGCGTTTGGATTTTGGTATTTATTCCGATCTCACGTTTGAAAAACCGGATATAACGACCTTCCGAAATCTGGGATTGGCTTACGAGGCCATGAATCGTGGAGGGAATGCCCCCTGCGTGTTAAATGCGGCCAATGAAATTATGGTGGCAGCCTTTTTGAAAGATGAAATTTCTTTCACGGCCATGTCGGATGTGATTGAACGAACGATGGAAAAAGTGAGTTATATTGTCCAACCTACCTTGGAAGATTATATCGCTTCAGACCAAGAAGGCCGACGAATAGCAAAAGAGGAATTTCTCAATCTAAAATCTAAAATTTAAAATCTAAAATAGGTATATGGATGTATTAGTAAAGATATTACAGTTTTTGTTGAGCCTCTCGATTCTGGTTATGTTGCATGAGTTGGGGCATTTTGTGGCGGCAAAAATATTTAAAGTACGAGTGGAGAAGTTTTTTATTTTCTTCAACCCGTGGTTTTCCCTGTTTCGTTTTAAAAGGGGAGAAACTGAATACGGGATGGGATGGTTGCCTCTTGGCGGATACGTGAAGATTGCAGGAATGATTGACGAGTCCATGGATCTGGAGCAAATGAAAGAACCGGCAAAACCTTACGAGTTCCGCTCCAAACCGGCTTGGCAAAGATTGATCATCATGATCGGCGGGGTACTTGTTAATTTTATCCTGGCGTTTTTCATTTACATCATGATTCTTTATGCGTGGGGAGAGCAGTACTTGCCTACCGAGAATGCGAAATATGGAGTTGTATGCGACTCCTTGTTACTTAATGCCGGGTTGCGAAATGGGGATATGATCTTATCCTTGGACAATAAAAAAGTAGAGAATTTCTTCGAAATTCCGGGGTATATCTTGATGGAGAACCCGAAGACGATACAGGTTATGCGGGATGGTCAGGTGATGAATATAAATCTTCCTTCTACATTGATCGGGGAGATGCTGGCCTATTCCTCGAAAGGGTTTAAGCGGATAGCTTTACTGACACCCCGTTATAAATATGACGGTTCGATACAAGGGTTTGCCGATGAATCACCTGCCCGGAATGCCGGAATGTTGGAAGAAGACCGGGTGCTGGAATTAGACGGACATTCATTTACTTTCTATGACGAGTATATTGATTTGATTCGTTCACACCGGGACAGTATATTGAATACAAAAGTATTGCGTGGGTGCGATACCCTTTCTATCCCTATTGCTCTCGGAAGTGGTAAAGTGATCGGGGTGTATCCGAAAGTGATAAACGATTTCGAGTACGCCGTGAAAGAATACTCCTTCTTTGGTGCTATCCCTGCGGGAATTAACATGGGATTTGACTGGATCAAGTCCTATCTGAAACAATTCAAATTATTTAAAAACCCGGAAGCTTTCAGGTCCGTGGGAGGATTTATTTCTATCGGGAACATATTCCCCAGCGTGTGGGATTGGCGGGCTTTCTGGGAATTAACGGCCATGTTGTCCATTATTCTGGGCGTAATGAACCTCTTGCCTATTCCGGCGTTGGATGGAGGTCATGTGATGTTTTTGCTCTACGAGGTGATAACACGTCGCAAGCCGAATGAGAAATTTATGGAGAACGCCCAGATCGTGGGAATGTTCTTCTTGTTGTTCTTGTTGTTGTTCGCGAACATCAACGATATATTGAAATTATTTGTTTAGCTATAAAATGTACAATTATGAGTGAAATGGTTGAGCAATTCCGGGCATACCGGGCTAAAATGAACGAGAAAATACTGGCAGCCGATAATAAAGTGATCAAACGGATCTATAATCTGGATACCAATACATATATGGACGGAGCTTTATCCTCAAAAGTAAAAGAAATGTTGGGATTAGCGACGTCAATGGTGTTGCGTTGTGATGATTGTATCAAATATCATTTGGAAAAATGTCATCAGTACGGGGTGACCACGGAAGAGTTGTTCGAAATATTCTCTGTTGCCAATCTGGTGGGAGGAACCATCGTGATCCCTCATACACGGCGGGCTTTGGAATATTGGGAGGAGTTGCAGGGAATGGCCGGGAATGACTAATTAATATATTGCCGAATTCGAGCAAAATAGGATGGGTTCATAAATAGATTTTATACCTTTGTGCAATATTTGTATAAAGGGAATTGTCATGTCGACGAAAAATGTTTTGCGGATAAGCTTATTGTTTATTTGTTGTTGTCATGTTTTTTTGACAAAAGCGAATATCCATGATCGAGGGTATATATTAATTCTGAATTCTTATGCAGAATCTGATGTGTGGGCAAACCATGCTATCGACAGTATACGAAAAGATCATTCGATAAAAGAAGATATTTGGGTTGAATCCTTGAACATGCTTTTGGAGGATAGTGTGACGGGATTGCAGAAAAGAAGGGATTATATTTTGGCAAAATATGATACCGCTCCCAGATGTGTTGTCATGTTGGGAAATAGTATCTGGTGCGTGTTCGAGGATGTTTTTAAAGAAATCTGGAAAGATGTTCCTGTTATTCTTTGTGTGCGGGAAGATTATGTCGGTCCGTTAGATGTCATGTTGAAAAGAGAAGAGATCAACCCGAAGGATATTATCCCTTTACAGGATAAATTGAACGGATTGAATGTTACGCTTATCGAGTGTCCCGTTTATATCCGGGAAACGATTGACGAAATGAAACGTTTGCTCCCGAACATGAAGAAGATTGTCTTAATATCGGATAGACACTACGTGAGTGCGCAGATACGGGAGAAAATGAGACACGTGTGCGAGACGTATTTTCCGGATTTGGATGTGTCTTATTTTATTGAAGGGCAGATAAATATGGATCAAATGCTGGATTCTATTTATTCGTATGACATGAATGAGGTCGGGTTACTTTATTTTTCATGGGTTCAACGTAAGGAAATTGCCGGAAATAAATATTTGTCCACGAACAACCATAAAGCTATCAGTTATTTCGATAATCACCCGGTTTTTACGTTGGAAGATAATGGAATCCATGATGGGGATATGGCTGGAGGATATTTTTACTTGGGCAAAGATTTTGCACATACGGTCACGCGGACGTTAAGGGAGGTCTTGGATGGAAAGGAGGCAAAAGATATTCCTTTGCAGGTGGCGGGAAAACCGAATTATTATCTCTCTTATCCGATTCTTCAGAAGGCCGGAATCCCGACTTCTTTGTATCCGGATAATGCGGTTTATTTATTTGCCCCGGAAGGATTCTGGGAGCAGGCTCGTTATATGTTACTAGCCATTATCGTTTTACTATTTATCACGTATCTGTTATGGATACGGTTACGGTTGTTGAAAAAAGAGAGAGTGTTACACGATCGGGAGTTGGTTCTTTTGGAAAAATATAAAGCGCTTTTCACGAATATGCCGTTGGCTTACATGAAACATCGGTTGATTTATAATGCAAAAGGGGATGTCGTGGATTATCAAGTGGAAGAAGTAAACCCGATGTTTGAAGAATGTTTTGCCAAAGCGGAGAAGGTGGTAGGTAAAAAAGGCAGTGAACTACGGGGAAGTCGATATAACGAGTTCGTCGTGTTGTACAAAAAAATGTTTATCGAGAAAAAGTCATTTACCTTTGAATATTATTACAGTGCAACACAGAAATACTATGAAATAATAAATATCGCATCCACGGAAAAAGGAATGGTCGATATTTTTTGCGTGGATGTCACTGATTTGCGGAAAACAAGATCTATGTTGGAATCCGTGAACTATAAATTGTCAATGGCTCTCGACGTGGCGAATATAACTCCTTGGCGTTGGGATTTGGAAAGACATACCGTCTTGTGTGATGTGAATCGTCCGATTGAACTAAAACATTGTACTGATAATGAGGATTCTTTAGCGGTTCCTGAAGAACAATATTTTTCAAAGATACATAAAGACGATCGAGAACGTGTAAAAGCGGCTTATTCGGCTTTAATTGCCGGAAAAGTAGCCAAGATCAGGGAGGAATACCGGGTTTTGGATAAAAGTGAACATCATTATTCTTACGAATGGGTAGAGGCGCAGGCTACCGTGGATCAGCGGGATAAAAATGGGAAACCTTTATCTTTGGTGGGATCTTCGGTTGTGATTACCACTCGAAAACAGATGGAACTGGCTTTGCGTGATGCGAAAGAACATGCGGAAGAATCCAACCGGTTAAAATCAGCCTTTCTTGCTAACATGAGTCACGAAATTCGTACCCCGTTGAATGCTATCGTCGGATTCTCTAATATATTGGCATCGACAGAAGCTGAAGAGGAGAAACAGGAATATATTAATATTATCGAGAATAATAACACCTTACTTTTGCAATTAATTAGTGATATTCTTGATCTTTCCAAGATTGAGTCCGGTTCGATGGAGTTTGCCTATTCGGAATTTGACTTGAACGCTCTGATGCGAGGATTAGAACAAACCTCTTGTTTACGATTAACTTCCGCAAAAGTTGAAATTAAATTTGATGAATATCTTCCGGATTGTTGCATTCGTTCAGAGAAAAATCGATTAACACAAGTGATTTCCAATCTGATCAATAACGCGATAAAATTCACGAAAGAAGGAACGATTCGTTTCGGTTATCATCTTTTGGAGAAAGACTCTCTTTATTTTTATGTGTCCGACACGGGATGCGGTATTGACGCGGATAAAAAAGATGCCGTGTTTGAACGATTCGTGAAGTTGAACAATTTTGCACAGGGAACAGGGCTTGGTTTGTCTATCTGTAAGACTATCGTGGAACGGATGGGTGGTAAAATCGGGGTGGAATCGGAAGTAGGACAAGGAACAACTTTTTGGTTTACGATTCCTTATGTGGCTGTAAAATTGCATTGTCAAGAAATAAAGGAAGAGAAAATCGTTCAGCAAGTAGTCGAGAAAAATAAACTTAAGATACTGGTTGCTGAAGATAATCCGAGTAATTATATGCTTTTTGAATCCATATTGAAAAAGGATTATCAATTGATACACGCGTGGAATGGCCGGGAGGCCGTTGAATTGTTTAAAGAACACGATCCACATTTGGTTTTAATGGATATAAATATGCCGGAGTTGAATGGTTTTCAAGCCGTGCAGGAAATCCGCAAGATTTCCGGGACGGTTCCCGTGATTGCGGTTACAGCCTATGCTTATGCCTCTGATGAAGAGAAAATCATGGCCAGCGGGTTTGACGGCTACACGGCAAAACCGATTAATGCAAATTTATTAAGGAGTAAAATTATCGCTTTGTTGGAGAAACATCTTATTTTACTCTAGTGATGTTGCTAAAGGCCTGTATCGAGGTATTTTTATTGTGTGTCTCCTGTGTTTCATACGCCCAGACGGGGGTGCGGGAACGAGTCGTGTTCTATAATACGGAAAATCTATTTGATACCCGAAACGACACGCTGACGGCAGATGACGATTTTACTCCCCGGGGAAAACAGCATTGGAATCGGGAACGTTACACCCGAAAGTTACTCAATATCTCGAAAGTGTTAAACAGTCTCGGGGCGGGAAAGTTTCCGCTACTCATCGGCTTGAGCGAGGTGGAGAATCGGGATGTTGTTGCCGACTTGGTAAACAAAACGGTGTTGGCGGATGGTAATTATGGTATTGTACATGCCGACTCCCCGGATGCAAGGGGAATTGATGTTGCCTTACTCTACCGGAAAAATTCATTCCGGTTATTGCATAACGCTTTCTTTCCAGTCCGTTTGAAAAGCGGGGAGACTACCCGGGATATACTTTATTGTGAGGGTATATTGGCCCCAAACGATACGCTTCATGTTTTTGTTTGTCATTTCCCTTCCATGCGGGGTGGGGAGGCGAAAAGTGAATGGAAACGGGTAAAAGCGGCATCTGTCGTGAGGCAGAAGGTGGATTCTATACAGGATCTTCATCCCCGGGCCATGATTTTGATTTTGGGAGATTTGAACGGGCGGGCGAATACACCCGCGCAAAAGGCGTTGAAAACTCAAGATCCGGAATCCGGGACAATTAAATCTGAAAACTTTTACAACACCGGGTATTACTTGCTGGGGAAAAACTATGGTAGTTATCGTTACAAGGGAGAGTGGCAGACGCTGGATCACATCATCGTTTCCGGGAACCTGTTGAACGGGAAAGCTGATTTGCAGGTATCCCGAAGAATGGGTATCTATGATGCGGATTTTTTACTTGAAGAAGAGCGAGGGACTTTCGGTGTTCGTCCGAAACCGACCTATCGGGGGCCTCACTACATTGGAGGATACAGCGATCATCTTCCGGTCTTCATCGATTTAAAGAAATAATTGCTGTTTTTTAAAATAAAAGATTACTTTTGTGGCAAAATTCATAGAACAAGATATGGACGACTATCATCAACAGTATTAATCTGAATAGGGGTTCTCGATAAATGCCTCTATTCATAAATTGAAGGAGGATTATTATGAGAACTTTCCTAATGGGTAAAGTAGGGTTCGTGGAAAAGAAAGTATGGGAACCCAATTGCTGGATTAATGTTGTTTCACCCACTCAGGACGATCTTCGCTACCTGATCGACGAAATGGGAATTCCGGAGGCTTTTATTGATGACGTTGAAGACGTGGACGAGCGTTCCCGTTTGGAAGTAGAGGATGGATGGACGCTGATGATCCTGCGTATTCCTTTTAAGTCGGTAGATACAAGTATTCCTTTCATCACGGTGCCTTTGGGGATTATCGTGAAGGAGGATATGTTCGTAACCGTGTGTTATTACGAGACAGAAATGATTCCCGATTTCATCAATTACGTGATTCGTAAAAACTTGGAGATTGCCAATAACTGGGATCTTGTCTTCCGTTTGTTTCTTTCTGCCTCCGTGTGGTATTTGAAATATTTGAAACAAATCAATGCCCAGATGCACATGGCAGAGGTCGAATTGGAACGTTCCATCCGGAATGAAGAATTACAACGGTTGCTAAAAATCGAGAAATCGTTGGTATTCTTTATCACTTCTTTGCGTGGGAATGATAATTTGTTGATCAAAATGAAGACCTTGAAAGTGCAGCGGCAATTTTTCGACGAGGATTTGGTGGAGGACGTGGAGATCGAATTGCGGCAGGCTCAGGATTCGGCCCGTATTTATAGCGATATTTTAAGCGGTACAATGGATGCCTATGCTTCGGTAATTTCCAATAACTTGAATATCGTGATGAAACGGATGACGTCCATCTCGATTATATTAATGTTACCGACCTTGATTGCCAGTTTGTACGGGATGAATGTCCCGAACTCTTTGGAGGAAAATCCATACGGATTTTTGATCGTGATTGTTATCTCGATACTCTTTTCCGTCTTCGGTTTCATCGTGTTTAAATGGCGCCATTGGTTTTAAATAAAATATCTAAAACATCTCGTTATTTTAACAAACTATTAACGGTTTGTTGATAAACTTTTGGGGATATTTGATGTCATAACAACAGTGTTGTGAATACTTGTCTAGGCTCGGCTGAAACAGGCATTTTTGGTATGTAATGATTAAAAATATGAACAAAGGTTTAAAGAGAGTTTTACAAATTGGAATTCCGGTCGTGATCGTGGGTGCGATCGTGATCCCTCGTTTGGATTTTTCTTCGGATAAAGAGACGTCAACCCCGACAACAGCTCCCAAGGCGGCTAACCGGGGAGCTTTACCGGTATCGGGTATCGTGGCATCTATGTCAACTTCCGGTAATGGAATTCCCGTAACGGGATTATTGGTTGCAAATGAAGAAGTCGAACTGGTTTCGGAAACAGCCGGTAAAGTTGTGAAGATCGCTTTTGAAGAAGGGACGTTGGTGAAGAAAGGAACCTTGTTGGTGAAAGTGGATGATTCGGATTTGCAGGCTCAACTCGCTCGTGCCGAATTCCAGAAAGAATTATTGGCTGCCAAATTGGAAAGACAGCGGATACTATTAAAACGGGAATCCATCAGCGTGGAAGAATTTCAACAGTTGGAGACCGAGTACAATATGAATCTGGCTGATATTGAATTATTAAAGGTTAAAATTGCTCGAACTGAAATCCGGGCTCCCTTTGACGGTCGAATGGGATTCCGTTTCGTGAGTGAGGGGAGTTACTTGCAACCGAGTACTAAGGTGTCCACGATTGTTGATAACTCTTATCTGAAAATTGAATTTTCTATTCCTGAAAAATATATTGATCTGCCTTTAGTGGGTAGAAAACTTACCTTCCAGCCTAGCGGTATGGAACATCAGATCGAGGCGGAAGTGTATGCTGTTGATCCACAGGCCGACGTGGCAACTCATACCATAAATCTGCGGGCTCGTTACCGGAATACTAAAAATCTGGTAGCCGGAATGTTCGTGAAAGGGGAATTGATGACGGCTGAGAATTTGAAATATATACTTGTTCCGACAGAGGCCGTCGTGCCGGAGATGGATGGGAAACGTTTGTGGGTAGTGAAAAATAAAAAGGCTACCAGCGTACCCGTGCAAACAGACAGTCGGGATTCCCAGTTCGTGGAAGTAACTTCCGGAATACAGGTGGGTGACACCGTGTTAACGGGAGGCTTGATGCAATTGCGTGAGGGAATGATCGTGAATGTCAAGTTGAATAAATAGAGAAAAAGTTTAGAGTTTAAAATTTAGTGCTTCAGGTAATGTAGAGTTTAGAATTTAAAATTTAGAATGAATAGAATTACAATATCTAAAATCTAAGATCACTGAATCATGCAATCTAAAATCTAAAATCATAAATCTAAAATTAATCAGTGGTATGAGTTTATCTTCAACCTGTATAAAGCGTCCGGTGCTGGCAACCGTGTTAAACTTGATTTTGGTTATTGTCGGTTCCATCGGGTTGCTATATTTAGGCGTGCGTGACTACCCTAGCGTGGACCCCCCGGTAATATCCGTGTCGACCTCGTTCGTGGGGGCTAACGCCGATGTTATTGAAACACAAATTACCGAGCCTCTGGAATCGGCTATTAACGGTATACAGGGAATTCGTTCGTTAAGTAGTACGAGCCGTGACGGGCAGAGCCGGATCACGATAGAATTCGAATTAAGCGTGGATTTGGAAACGGCAGCTAATGACGTCCGGGACAAAGTTTCCGGAACGTTACGTCGGTTACCGCAGGATATAGATCCCCCGACCGTGTACAAGGCGGATGCGGATGCCCAACCTATTTTTGCTGTTTCTTTGCGTAGTGGTCAACGTTCGTTGATCGACCTGAGCGGATATGCCGAACGCTATTACAAAGAACGGTTACAGACTATCCCCGGTGTGAGTAGCGTGGATATTTGGGGAGAAAAACGTTATTCCGTGCGTTTGCGCATGGACCCGGCTTTACTGGCAGCACATCGGTTGACCCCGATGGACGTGCAGTCTGCCGTTGAAAAGGAGAACATCGAATTACCTTCCGGGCGAGTGGAAGGTGACAATACCGAGTTGACAATCCGTACCTTGGGACGATTAATGTCGATCGAGGATTTCAATAACTTGGTTATTTCGAGAGAAGGATCAAAAATTGTCCGTTTTAAAGATATTGGTGTGGCGGAAGTGGATGCCGAGAACACCCGGAGTATAGCCAAGCGTAACGGCCTTCCCATGGTGATGTGTGCTTTGATTCCCCAACCGGGAGCAAACTACATTGATATTGCGGACCGGGCCTATCTCGTGATGCAGGATTTGGAAAAGGACCTGCCGGAAGATATTGATGCCACGATAGCTTTCGACAACACGGTATTTATCCGGAGTTCAATCAACGAGGTGGAGGACACGATTTTCGAGGCTTTCCTTTTGGTTGTTTTGATCATTTTCCTTTTCTTGCGGAGTTGGCGGACGACGTTAATTCCCGTTCTGGCAATCCCCGTGTCATTGATTGCATCCTTTTTTATCATGTACGTGGCCGGGTTCACCATCAATATATTGACCTTGCTGGCCGTCGTGCTGGCCATCGGTTTGGTGGTTGACGATGCTATCGTGGTCATGGAGAATATATTCACGAAAATAGAGCAAGGTATGTCCCCGTTGCAGGCGGGATTCAAGGGATCAAACGAGATATTTTTTGCCGTTATCGCGACAACAGTGGTGTTGGTAGCCGTGTTCTTCCCGATCGTTTTCTTGGAAGGAACCACGGGGCGTTTGTTCCGTGAATTTAGCGTGGTGATTGCCGGAGCCGTGGTAGTTTCCTCTTTCGTGGCGTTGACATTTACGCCGATGATCTCCACGAAACTATTAACCCGGAATGCCACGCAAAACTGGTTTTACCGGAAAACAGAACCTTTCTTCGAGGGAATGAACCGGGTGTACCGTCGTTGGTTACAACGATTTTTGAAAGTTCGTTATTGGTCAATTATTATACTCGGGGCTTCCGGTGTAGCCATTTATTTCTTGTGGTTATTGATTCCTTCGGAAATGGCTCCTTTGGAGGACCGTTCGAATATTCGTTTGAATTCTGTCGCTCCGGAAGGTGCTACTTACGAGTACATGGCTCGTTATGCAGATGAAATCTCGACTTTCATAGAAGAAACGGTGCCGGAACAAGAGAAGGTGATTGAATTTGTCGGGGGCGGACAAACGAACCGGGCAAGTTTGCAATTATGGTTGGTTGATGCCGACAAGCGGAAGCGTACCCAACAGGAAATTTCCGACGAGTTAGCAGTACAAGTGCGTGAATTTACCGGAGGCCGTACCTTGGTTTCCCAGCAACAGACCTTTGGCGGTCGGCGGGGGGGACTTCCGGTTGAATATGTTATTCAAGCGAAAAATCTGGATGATTTGAAGGCGATATTACCTATCTTTATGGACGAGGTGAACAAGAGTTCGGTATTCTCGGCATCTGATTTGAACTTGAAATTCACGAAACCGGAATTGACCATTAATATTGACCGGGACAAGGCTGCCAGTATGGGAGTCTCCGTGCAGGATATAGCCAAAACACTTCAGTTGACCATGAGTGAACAACGGGTGGGTTATTACATCATGAATGGAAAACAGTACCAGATACTTTCCCAGTTGGAACGTCAGGATCGGAATAAACCAAGTGACTTGAAAGGAATATACGTGCGGAATAATAATGGGGACTTGATCCATTTGGATAACCTGATCACGACGTCCGAAAGTTCTATGCCGCCACAGCTATACCGTTATGACCGTTTCGTGTCGGCAACCGTTTCTGCCGGACTGGCAAAGGGCGTGACCCTTTCTCAAGGACTGGAAGAGATGGATCGTATTGCAGGAGAGGTCTTGAGCGATGACTTTAAAACCACGTTATCGGGAACATCCAAGGACTTCGTGGAAAGTTCTTCCAGTTTGATGTTCGCCTTCATGTTGGCGTTGGTATTTATCTATTTGGTACTTGCCGCACAGTTCGAAAGTTTCCGTGATCCGTTAATCATCATGTTTACCGTTCCGTTGGCATTGATCGGAGCAATGGTTGCTTTGTGGTATTTCGGGCAGACCATGAACATTTTCAGCCAGATCGGAATTATCATGTTGGTCGGACTGGTTTCGAAGAACGGTATCTTGATCGTGGAATTTGCCAACCAGCGTAAGTTAGCCGGTTTATCCATGCGTGAGGCGATTGAGGATTCTGCCGTGTCTCGTTTACGTCCGATCCTGATGACGAGTTTGTCTACCGTGTTAGGTATTCTTCCGATGGCAATGGCCACGGGTGCAGGAGCGGAGAGCCGTGTTGCCATGGGTATTGCGGTCGTGGGAGGTATGGTATGCTCCACGCTGTTGACACTCTTCGTGATCCCGGCTATTTACACCTACCTCTCGTCGAAAGAAGTAAAAATAATAGAAGAGATAGAAGATTGAACAAATTGAAAATTTTGCGAGTAGAATAAAGAATGACTATGAAAAAACAGAATTTACGATATATGAAATGGATAGGGAAAATGATCGTTTTATTGTTCATTTTCAATTTTCAATTCTCAATTTTCGATTGTTCCGCGCAGCGTGTAAGTTTGGATGAATGTCTGGAAAAAGCCTTGGAATCAAATTTTTCCATTAAAATCATCCGGAACGAGGCTCGGATGGATAAGAATAATTTGAATTACTCGACTTTCCTACCGACGTTGGAAGGAACCGCGAAACAGACACAGACCCGCAATGACACGAAGACCGAGAATAGCGCGGGTGAAGTGAATAAAATGTCGGATGTAAAAACGGATAACTACACCGCGGGTGTTGCTCTAAACTGGCGGATATTTGACGGGCTAGAGATGTTCACCACCCATGAAAAACAGAAAGAGCTACTGGCAATGGGAGAACTTGCCGTGCAGCAAGTCGTGGAGAACTTGATCTTGAACGTGAGTGCAGCCTATTATAACGTGCTGGTACAACACCATAAATTGATGGCGGCCCGTCATTCACTGGAACTCTCGAATGAACGTTACGACGAGGCCAGAGTTCGTTACAAGATCGGGAATAGATCCGGGCTAGAAGCTCAACAGGCAAAAATTGATTTGAACACCGACAGCTCGACTTACGTCCGGCAAAAGGAGGCTTTAAAAAGTGCCTATATCACGTTGAACAAATTGATGAATACGGATTTGCAAATGGTGAATTACGTGCAGGACACGATCTTGTTGGGCCCGCAACTGGCATTGGGTACCTTGGAACAAAAAACTCTGGCAGGAAATACCACCTTGTTGATCGCTAAAAAAGATCAGAAAATTTCCGCGCTGGATTTAAAAAATGCCCGTGCCGTGTTGTTCCCGACGCTGGATTTCAATTCCGGGTACAACTATAACAAGACAGATACACCTTCTTCCAGTACCACGTTGAACCGGTCAAACGGTTTTTACTGGGGATTTTCGTTAAATGTCCCTATATTCAGTCGTTTACAAAACCGGACGAAGATCAAGAATGCCAAACTGGAATTGGAAAATACGGAACTTTCCTATCAGGAGGCGGAAAAAGAAACGCTGGGAGATTTGGCGTTGATGTATAATTCCTATGAAAACAACCTGCTGATGGTAAATTTCGAGATTGAAAGCGCTAGTGTAGCCGAGGCCAACTTGGATGCGGCTTTAGAAAAATACAAGATCGGGTCGCTTTCCGGAATCGAATTCAGGGAATTTCAACGTAGTTACATTGATGCCGTTGACCGGAAGTTATCCGCTATCTACCAGGCAAAAGTTTCCGAATTATCGTTACTGCTTCTTAGCGGGGATATTCGAGGCTCGTTCGTGTCGGAGTAATCTGTTATCAGTTCTTAACCACGCGGTAATATTTTTGTCATATCCTACTTGTACTTTTGGCTTGTAATCTTAAAGCGAGTAAATGATGAAAATAATCGTGTGGTTCAGTGTTTTAATGATGGTATTTTTCGGGTATTCCTGTACTTCCGGCAAGGGGGATGGAATACGTTACATATTTTTCTTGATTGGAGACGGGATGGGGAACGGGCAAGTGACCGGAACTCAGTTTTACCGGGCAGAACTGGATGGACGGATCGGTTTGGATTCGTTATCTTTTACCGGATTTCCAGTAGTAAACATGATGTCCACGTACTCGGCATTTAACGCGATTACTTGTTCTGCTGCGGCGGGAACGGCTTTAGCTACCGGAACCCGCACTTCAAACGGAACTATCGGTAAGGATGCTATTCACTCGAAAGACGTGTATAGTATTGCCGTAAAAGCGAAGGAAAAAGGTTTGAGCGTGGGTATTACAACTAGCGTGAGCATCGATCATGCGACGCCTGCTGTATTTTATGCTCATCAGTCTAGCCGGAGCATGTACTACGAGATCGCTATGGATGCCGTTAAGGCGGGATTTGACCTTTATGCGGGAAGTGGTTTTTTACAGACTCGTTCAATGACGGATTCAACAGCCCCGGACGTGTATTGTAGTTTCGAGGATGCGGGATACACGATTGCCAGGGGATATGACGATTTTAATCGTAAACGGGAAAAAGCAACTAAAATGGTTTTCGTGCAGGAAACAGGGGCGAGTCCATTCAGTTTGCCTTACGCGATCGACCGGAAACCGGGGGATTTAACGTTGTCTGAAATAACCCGGGGAGCAATAGATTATCTTTTTCAAAAATCAAATAAAGGTTTTTTTCTGATGGTAGAAGGTGGTAAAATAGACTGGGCCTGCCATAGCAACGATGGGGCGACAATGGTGAATGAGGTGATGGATTTCTCGGATGCAGTGGAAGTTGTCTTGGAATTTTACCACCAACATCCGGACGAAACGCTGGTTATCGTGACTGCCGATCATGAGACCGGAGGTGTGGGGCTTGGCACGCGAGGATATGATTTGAATCTGAAACTTTTATCTTACCAGCAAAATTCTTTGGATGTGCTGTCCGAGCGCTTGGTTTCTTTGCGGGAAAAACGGGGAGGTAAAGTCCGATGGGAAGAAGTGAAAACTGTATTGTCTGAAGAACTGGGTTTTTGGAATGAAATAGAGATTACGAAAGAGGAAGAAGACGTCCTGAAATCAGAGTTTGAATGTTCTTATCTACAAGTGGGGGCTGCTCTAAGGGGATTGTATGCTGTTGTGGAACCTTTGGCCAAACAGGCCGTCCAACTGTTAAACAACAAAGCCGGGATGGGATGGACAACCCCTGAGCATACGGGAACACGGGTACCTGTATACGCTATCGGAGCCGGGGCATGGCGTTTTGATGGAAGTCCGTTAAACAACACGGATATTCCCCGGATAATAGCGGAATCTGCCGGTTGGGATTGAGCTGTGTGTTTGAATTTATTTAAAAGAATATCATGGTTGAGGTACGATCTTTAGAAATATAAGTCGCGGTAAACCACCATATTTGAGCGCCTCTTTCACGACTTTATAATTCTGTTTTTCCATGTTGTCCTTTGAATATTTATTGTCCGGGTGAACCGTACACATGAAATACCGAAATCCTCGGGAGCATAAATCCTGTTCCGCTAATGCAGTCAGTTTCTGTTGCAAGCCTTGGCCCCGGTAGAGAGGATGTACGACAATTGTGTCCATGTGGGCAACGAGTGAAAGTTCCGGGTCGGACAACCCGATGTCGTATCCCAAATTCTCGTTCCCACGTCCCGGGTATGTTGCGATGAAAATGCCTGCTACTTGTCGGGTTATCGGGTCTGTTGCTTGCCAGACATCTCCTTTTCGTGTATTGAATAAATCCGTGATATATTTCTCTGCATCATACTGGGCAAACCATTCCTTCTGTTCCATGGACTCCCAAACCTCCCGCATCATCCGACCGAGAGCGGGAATATCCTTTTTTGTGGCTTTCCTGAATACAAATTTCATGGTTTTATTCGTGACTGTTATTCGTAACGTGTCGATATACCGTTTTTGAAATATCTGCGATAATTCGGGCTGTTGCGGCCTCGCTTTCTTCTGAATCCTTTATAAAAACAGCGATCGTGTAGCTTTGGCCATCGGGTAAGTACACGAACCCGACATCGTTCATCCCGATGATTTGTCCTTTGTCATTCCGGTCACCGGTCCCGGTTTTATGACCGATGATTGCTTTGTTCCCTTGCAGAGGGCGGGCTAACCGATCTTTTCCCGTTTCGCAGGACATCATGGTCGTTTTGATAAATCCTTGGTATTCGTCATCGAATAGCCGCACGTTCAACAGTAATTCAATTATTCTTGCTGTTTCAAGTGGGGTACTCCAATTCTGGTAGCATTTGTTTTTATCTTGGTGCATCTCGTCTTCGGTGGCCTTGATCGCGAAATGTCTCATGCCCAAATTGGAGCGGATGTAGTGATCCGTGGCCTCCGTGCCTCCGGTTTGCTGGAAAAGAATATCACAGGCATTATTATCGCTTAAATGCAAGGTGTACTCTAGTAATTCTTTTATCGGGAGAGAAATTTCTCCATCCGGGTACAGGTCTCGGAGTGGGCTGTACGTGTCCGTTTTCAGATCAGTCTTACGAATATAAATAGGTGTATCGAAAGACAAGCCCTTCTTCTCGTAATAATTGGCAACTGCTAAAGCTTGATGCAACTTGAACACGCTCATCATCGGGTAACGTGCGTCATTATTAATCGTGATCGTGTCTTTACTATTAATGATTACGGCAATACCAATTTGTGCTTTTTTATTCGCGATGACTTTTCGTAATTGTTCCTCTAATTCCTTCTGCTCGGCCTTGATTACAACCGGTAACACGAGTAAAAAGAGAATAAAAAATAGTTTTCGGGGTGCTATATTAACGTGTGTCATGCGAGCCTGTTTTTGATTTATAATATTGTTTTTTTGCCTTGTCCGGGGAAAATCCTTACCCACCTGTCAGCAAATTTACAAAATTAATCCGAATCCCTTGAAACCTGTCAATGTCTTTTCCCATGTTGACACGAGAACAGTTTATTTTATAATTGGGCCAGTTGTTTGTCGTCTTCAATAAAAAGTTTACTTTTGCATAGATAGAGGTCGTGTTAGTTATATGCGTATCATGATAGGAAATGACTTAAATAGTGATTCTTTTGAAAGTTTATTTAAATCCCATTTCGGGGATTTGGTCGGATTTGTATGTAGCTACGTGAATGACGAAGAGGTGGCCAAGGACATCGTGCATGATGTGTTCCTCGTGGTGTTGAAGAATCAAAAGAAATTGGATACTTCTTATTCTTTGAAGTCCTACCTGTTCACCTTATCCAAGAATTACGCTTTGAATTATTTGAAACATTTACGTGTCGTGGCTATGAACGAACGGGAAGTTGTCGAGGCGTTGCAGAATGCTGATGAGGAATTGGATGATTATGAACAACGTATGGCCCGCTTGAACGAAAAACTCGACGAATTGCCTGAAAAACAACGGGAAGTACTGATGAAATGTTTTGTTGAAGGTCAAACATACAAGGACGTGGCTGACGAGATGGGAATTAGTGTAAATTCGGTGAAGACTCATATCTCACGAGGATTGAAATTCCTGCGAAACGAGTTGAAGGAGGAAATGGTGATGTTATTCCTGCTGAAACGGGAACGAGTATAAATGTTTGAAAATTGGGATGTTAATTTAAAATAGTGAAAAAAATGATGAAGTTAATTGTATGTATCGTTCTGACATTGACCCTGTCAAACGTCTTTGGACAAGAGTCCAATAATGGAAAAAAATTGTGGGCAGATTCTTTTTTGAATAAGAAAGCCCCGGAATTTGTGGTGGAAGAGTGGATTTCCCAGCAGCCGAAATTGAAGGGAAAATTTATTTTGATTGACTTTTGGGCAACATGGTGTGGCCCGTGCCGGAAGGCGATACCCGAATTAAACGAGTTTGCTAAAAAATTCGGGAAAAAGTTGGTTGTTATCGGAATTTCCGATGAGACTGCCGATAAAGTAAAAGAGATGAAAGACCCGAATATCGAATATTACAGTGCGGTAGACACCAAGGGGGTAATGAAGAAAGCGCTTGGGGTAAAGGGGATTCCTCACGTGATTTTGATTGATCCGAAAGGCATTGTTCGTTGGGAAGGTTTTCCATTATTACAGGGGCATGAGTTAACGGCAGAGGTTATCGAGAAAATAATGAAGAAATATAAGTAGAGGTATTTTTTTATTTTTACAGGATAATTTGAAGACAGGACTTTTTTGAAGTCCTGTTTTTTTGTCGGGTATTCATAAGTGGGAATTTATAACGTTATCAAAAGGTATTAAGTTGTATAATAAAGATTATAGTTTTATATCTATCATATTTATAAAGTAATATTCATTTTATAACGATCTTAAATTTATATGTTATTATCTATTATAATTAGAGTTGAATAGGAAATGAATGGGAGTTGAATAGGAGTTGGTATAATATAATTACGAAAAAAGATCAATTAAAATTTATTTTTGTGATGGGATTACCCATACAAATCCGATTATTTTCCGTTAGATAAAAAAATATTCAATTTTTTGTCACCCATTTGAGGTGGCTTGTTGTGTTATTGTAAAAAATAGCAAAAATGGATTATAAGAATGACGATATAGAATTTGCCAATAGGTTACTTACTCGACGGGAAGAGTTGAATGACGAGGAAGTGACTGCATGGTTGAAAGAGAAAGATCATGTTGAGCTATTGGACGAGATTGCGGCGATCCGGCAAAAGTTGTCCGGACAGAACTATGGAGAGAATGATGAAGAAGAATTCCTGCATCTGGAGAAGAGTATTTATGATCAGAAGAGCCGCCGGATGACTTTGCGTTGGTCGATTGCCGCCTCGATTATATTGTTAGTCGGTTTATTCGTGGGGCGTACGATAAACGGGGTTCGGGATATGCATGAGGAACAAGTGTTAGTGAAGAACGTGATGCAACCCGGAACGTCAAAGGCTATTTTAATGATGGCTGACGGGAAAGAGGTGGTGTTGGAACAAGGGCAGAATTTGAATATTTTGTTGAATGAACGGGTTCGGGTGGCTACCAATAGTCGGGGTATCGTGTATGAAGAGCATGGAAAAGGGGTGGTGACAGAAGAGTATAATAAGTTGACAACGCCTATCGGGGGAGAGTATTCATTGGTATTATCGGATGGTACCAAGGTGTTTTTGAACGCGGATTCCGAATTAAAATATCCGGTAGAATTCAGTGACGGAAAACGAATTGTTGATTTGAAAGGTGAGGCCTATTTCGAGGTTCACAAAGATAGTTTGCGTCCTTTTGTCGTTCGGATGAACGGGGCGGAAGTGACTGTTCTGGGAACATCGTTTAATGTGAACACTTACGGGGATGACGGACAGATCTACACGACGCTGGTGAACGGGTCGGTCCGGGTGTCTTCCGTGAAGAACGGGCAGGCAGAGGTGCTGAAACCGGGAATGCAGAGCGTGATGGACGTGCAATCGGGACAATTGACGGTGAGAGAGGTGGACGTGGAGCCTTACGTGGCATGGAGGGAAGGGCGGTTCGTGTTCCGAGCGATGACGCTGGATTTGATCATGCGCCAGTTGCAGCGCTGGTATGATTTCGAGGTGTTCTACCAGAATCCGGAATTGAAAGACTACGAGTTCCGGGGCGTGATCAAAAGGGATATGGATCTGGATAAAGTGTTGTCCGTGATCAAAGTAACAACAAATGTTGATTTCGAGGTAAAAGGAAAAGTGATAACTATTATAAAACGTTAGGAAAGAAATACGGGGATTGCCGCTAACAACCCCCGTGTTCATTCTCCGAAGAGAATTCAAGTATTAATTCAATTACAAAGCTATGAAAAAAAAACGAAGTATGTGCATGAATTGCACATTCAGGGAACTTTTTAACCTATTGCGAGTGATGAAAATTGTGATTTTATTTATGCTGATAGGGCTGACCCACCTTTCGGCAGAGGTTCGCAGCCAAAATGCATCGGTTAGTCTGAAGCTGAAAGATGCTACGATTGAGCAAGTGATTCTGGAGGTCGAAAAACAGTTAAAACAGGATTTCTTTTTTAGTAAGAAAGAGGTGGATGTGACAAGAAAGATTTCCGTGAATCTGAACCAAGCAACGCTGGACGAGTTGGTACGAGTGATTTTTGGAGAGAGTTTCGGTTATCGGTTGGTTGACAATTTGATCGTGATTACCCCGAAAACGGTTGTTGCCAAGGAGGAAGAGAAAACGATTCTGATGAAAGGGCAGGTGGTGGATAAAGGAGGAGATCCCTTACCCGGAGTCACCGTTCTTGTTGAAGGTACAACGGTGGGATGCGCCACGGATATTGACGGGAAGTTTAGTCTTCCTTTGCCTAAAGAGCTAAAGGATGTGGTGGTTGTTTTCCGTTTTGTCGGGATGGTGACGCAAAAGGTGAAACTGGCAGATATTAAGGATAAAGAGATTCTGGCCGGTAAGAAGGATTTGAAGGTTGTGATGGAGGAACAGACCGAGAATTTGGAGGACGTGGTGGTGACGGGTATCTTTACTCGTAAGAAAGAAGGGTTCACGGGATCAGCAACACGGGTTTCTAGGGATGAGATTAAACGAATGACTTCCGGTAATGTCTTGAAGGCGTTAGAGATGTTAGATCCCGGTTTTAGGATGAATGCGAGTAATCTGGCCGGTTCGAATCCAAATGCAATACCGGATTTTCAAATGCGAGGGCAAGCTAGCATGGGTAATTACCAGAGTGATGACGTGGTTGTGTTGCGTGGAGATGTAAATACTCGTCCGAATCAACCGTTGTTCGTGTTGGATGGAGTGATTGGCGTGGATGCAACTACGATCATGGATCTTGACCCGGAACAAGTGGAATCAATTACATTGTTGAAGGATGCGGCAGCGACGGTTATTTATGGTTCAGAGGCTGCCAATGGAGTGGTAGTCGTGGAAACAAGAGCCCCGCTACCGGGAAAACTACGCTTCACGTATAATGGTAATTACGAACTGGAATGGCCAGATTTGAGTGTTTATGATATGATGAATGCGAAAGAGAAGCTGGAAATAGAGGAGTTGGCGGGGTATTATGATGAAAAGGATAATTTGGGGTTGATGAATTATTATAATAATCTTCGCCAGGAGGTGATGCGGGGTGTGAATACCTATTGGTTGGCAGAACCAGTGAAGACTGCTTTTTCTCATAGACATGGTTTGACTGTGGAAGGGGGAGACCATACGTTGCGTTATAAAATTTATCTGGGAGCCAAATGGGCACCCGGTATTATGAAAGAAACGGATTTAAATACTAAAACAGGAAAGATTGATTTGAATTATCGTAATAATAAAATTTTGATTAATAATCAATTGACTGTGGATTATTCAAATGGTACTAGGGTTTCTCCTTATGGAAGTTTTCAAGATTACACGAAAATAAATCCTTATTATCGTAAGACTGATGAACATGGAAATATTAAGCAAGTATTGGATGATCATAGTATTGGTGATAATTATGAATTTGTCGCTTATTATGGTACGCCAACTTTAAATCCTTTGTGGAATGCACAGTTTGATTCAAAGAATGAAAGCCGGAATTTTGAACTTCGGGAGGCTTTAAAATTGGAGTACTTGCCATTTGAGAATTTCCGTTTAAGTTTGGATTTTACGCTAACTCGGAAGGATGGAACGGTAGAGGTGTTTAACTCTGCCCAGCATAATGACTTCTTTCTTGAGGAAGACCCGGCTAAAAAAGGATTGTATGAATGGACTAAAACAGAGGGAACTCAATATAGATTAAGTTTGTCGGGAGCGTATACTAAAGGGTTGGGTGATCATTTGTTGACAGCTTATTTGCGATATAGTGTGAATGAAAATTCTACAAAATCGACTACATTGTCCATGAAGGGATTTCCGAATGATAAGTTGAGTGAAGTGTATATGGGAACGGAATACAAGAACACATCAGGAAGCGAGAGTGTTGCTCGATCTTTAGCTTTCGTGATGACCTTGAATTATGCTTATAAACAACGTTATGCTTTTGATTATAGTATGAGTGTCAATGCATCTTCAGAGTTTGGAAAAAATAACCGTTATGCCCCGTTCTGGTCTGCCGGAGTACGTTGGAATGCAGAAAAAGAACCTTTTATTAATAACTTAGGTATTTTTGATGAATTGGTGGTGAGGGGGACTTACGGTATTACGGGATCTCAGGGATTTACTCCTTATCAGTCTTTACAGATGTATACGTATTCTAATTTGATGAAAACTTACAAGAGTTCGGATGTGGTGGGGACGGAGATATACGGTTTGGGAAATCCGGATTTAAAATGGCAACAGACAGAAAATTATAATGCATCATTGGATTTTACCATGTTTAATAATATTCTGAGTGCAAGATTCGAGTACTACGAGAAATATACGAAAAATACGTTGTTGGATTACACGATGGCTCCGTCTGTCGGATTCCCGACAATGAAAGAGAATTTGGGAAGAATTTCTAATAAGGGATATGAGGTGACGTTACGTTTAATGCCATATAGTGATCCTGCAAGACAAGCTTATTGGAACGTGATTTTTACCGGTTCTCATAATAAATCACGGATAGAGGAAATTTCTAATGCCTTGAAAGTGATGAATGAAAAACAAATGGAAATTGCGGATGAGGTTGAAGACCCGTACGTTACCGGTTTAGAAGATAAACGTAAAAAACGTCCCTTACCCCGTTATGAGAACGGTTATTCTCAAACTACGATTTGGGCGGTTCGCTCGATGGGTATAGATCCACAATCCGGTAGGGAGGTATTTTTGACTAGAGATGGTCAACTGACAAATGAATATTCTGCAATTGACCAAGTCCCGGTTGGAGATACTGAACCTAAATTTCAGGGTTCTGTTTCAACGACATTTACCTATAAAGGGTTTAGTTTAACGCTTGCCGGTCAATATCATTGGGGGGGCCAGACTTTTAACCAGACGCTGATAGATAAGGTGGAAAATGCTAACTTACGAATGAATGCGGATCGGAGAGCTCTGTATAGTCGATGGAAAAATCCTGGGGATCAGGTGTTTTTTAAGGCAATAGATGGAGATATTGCTAAGATGGATACAAAGGAGAGTTCGCGTTTCGTGATGGATGATAATGAATTTTATTTTTCAACTATAAATTTATCCTATCGATTGGACGGGCAGAAATGTGATTGGCTTAAACGGGTAGGGATTAGTGCTGCGACAATTGGAGTGTATATGGAAGATATTTGTCGGTTCTCGTCGATTAAGATGGAACGAGGAATTGACTATCCTTTCTCTCGTCAAGTGTCCATGTCGTTGAATGTAACTTTTTAAATTGATAAACGATGAAAAAGTATATAGTTAGCATTTGTTTAGGAATGTTCTTGTTTGCCTCCTGTTCTAATTGGTTAGATGTAAAACCGAAGACGACGGTGGAAGAAGAAGAGGTTTTTAGCCGGGAATTAGGTTTTAAAGAAGCTTTAACCGGTGCGTATATAAAGATGGCGTCAACTGATTTGTATGCCAGAAATTTGAGTTATGGTTTCTTGGATATATTGGGACAACGTTACCAGATTAATGCAGTGGCAAATTATGAGAATCCCCTGTGGTATACATTTCCATCTACATACACGGAAAGTTACACGGAAGCGATTTGGTCGAAGATGTATAACGTGATCGCTAATTTGAATAATTTGTTGTACTACTGTGATAAAAACAGAGATGTGTTTACCACGGAACATTATTACGAAATTATTAAAGGGGAGGCTTTGGGTTTGAGAGCGTTTTTGCATTTTGATTTGTTACGGATGTTCGGACCGATATATAAAGACAACCCAACAGCAAAACGAATTGCTTATCGGACGGAGTTTAATCAGGAACCGAAGGAAATGCAACCTTCTAATGTAGTGGTGGATAGTGTTATTGCTGATTTGAAAAGAGCTGAAATCTTACTGACAAAAACAGATCCGTTGAATTTTGAATTTCCAAAAACAGAAGATGGGAATGGTGGAACGGGAAAAGATGGCTTTTTGGAGTATCGTCACAAGCGAATGAACTTGTATGCGGTGAAAGCGATGTTGGCGAGAGTCTACTTGTATGCAGGAAATAAGACGGAGGCGGTTAATTATGCGAATCAAGTTATTGACGGGAAGTATTTTGATCTGATCGGGGATGCTACAGATGTTTTACGTTCAAAAGAGATTGTGTTCTCTGTTTACGTGGACAAGTTTGATCAACAAGTGACGGATATAACCAATGGTACATCCTATTTGATCGTTAAGGAGAGTTTCTTGAATGAAATGTTTGATGTGGCTAATGATGGGACAAATGATTTGAGAATCAGAGAGGGTGTTGGATTTGATTACGGAACAAACGGAATCAAAATGCGGAAATATAAGCAAGAAAACTTATGGGCATCCACGGAAGGAACCGTTGTTTTAATACGTTTATCTGAAATGTATTACATTTTGGCGGAATGTGCGGCAACTCCGGGTGAAGCGGCTGAGTTCTTGAATAAAGTACGAAATATACGCGGGGTAGATCCGGTTGTTTGTACGGAAGCTAACAGATTGGATGAGATTGAAAAAGAGTACCGCAAGGAATTTTACGGGGAGGGGCAATTGTTTTTCTTCTACAAGCGTCATGCTTACACGACATTTTTGCATAGCCCCGTGAACCAAATGGCTGAAAGTAATTATATGTTCTCTTGGCCGGATAATGAAACTTTATTTGGTAAAACAAATTAAGACATCGTGAATGTTGTATTTACTGATAAAATGAGAGATTTATGAAAAATATGGCAATTATATTACAGGTTTTAATCACGTTACTTTTTCTTCAGAGTTGTGAGGAATACGAGATGGTGCAATATGGAGAGGGAAACGAGATTAATTTTATGGCTGATTATTATTTAGGTAAAGAGAAGAAACCGTATTGGGTGGATGAAACAGAATATTTGCATTATGAGACAAATTTCGGGATTAATCCTCGTGGAGATTCTTTGTTATTGGATACTCTTCTGGTAGGGGTTAAAATAAGTGGAGTTCCTGCAGATCATCCTTGAAAGGTTGCGTTCACCACGAAAAAACTGGGTGATAATACATTGGAGATTGTATGCCCGGAGGAGTATTATGTTCCGGCAGACACGGGTGTTGCCGTGTTTAAAGTTTTGATAAAACGTCCGGAAAAACGAAATACAGAATATTCTGCATACCTGACTTTTGATTACGAGAAATCGGATTTTAAAGCGGGTACTGTTGAAAGACAAACTTTTGAATTGAGGGTAGAAAATTCTGTCAATTTGGAATTGTGGGGATCTTCTCAAGAAGAATGGGATGGATATTACGCGATGTTTTTTGGAGATTATAGCGAGACGAAAGCTCGTTATTTAATCACGAAATACGGGGGAACGGTATTGAATGAATGGACGATGACGAATCAATTTTATGATGTTCTTTACTCGAATGGCTTCTACCTGGATTTTGAAGAGTATAAAGCAGATCCTGATAATGCACCCTTGATAGATGAAAATACGGGTGAATGGATTGAGATTCCTGATATTTCAGAATTACTTTAAAAATAAGAAATTATGAGAAGATTAATTTATATACTGGCTTTGTTACTGTTTGTTTCTTGTTATGATGATAAGGGAAATTATGATTATGAAGATATTAATACGGTAGCAGTTGAATTGGATGAGTTGTATTCCGTGCGTTTGGACAAGGATACCACGCTTACCATTGTACCCCGGCTGTCACAGCTCTTGCAAAAGGACGATGAAAATTTGAGTTATGTTTGGTTATATTCTACTATCAATCATAATTTCTATGGTTTGGCAAGTCGTGAAGGTTTTGACACGGTGAGTATAGAACCTAGTTTACGTTTTCATATAGACCCGGAAGAGAAAAATTTGAAATACGAGCATTTTTTTCGTTTGAATGTGTTTGACAAGGTAACGGGAATTGAATATCCGGTAAATACGACGATCAAGTTGATTAAACCTTATGATGGAACTTGGATGGTTTTACATAGTAAAAACGGACAGACGGAATTGGGGTCGATTGAATATATCGGTGCTGATATCGTGGTGAATGAAGATGCCTATTATAAAGAATCAGGCAAGCGATTGACAGGTAAACCACTTTGTTTGGGACAATATACAACGTCGGTTAAATATTATGGAACTGGGAGTAGCTGGAACATGTTTTATGTGCTTACTGATGTCGCCAAAGAGGCCGGAGTTTATTGTCAATGGAAAAAATTCGAGAAAAAGGATAGTTTGTCTCGAATGGTTGCCCCGATGGCTCAAGCGGGTTTTGATTTCCGACATGTGGAGATGATGGATGGTGATGGAAGTGCCAGTGCTCTTTTGTTGTCCAATGGAGTTCTTTATCAGATCCCTAGGGCCGGTAAAGTGTATAAACCGGGAAGCGGGTTGACCGGGGATGTGAAGATTACCTTGGCATCTAAAGTTATTAACAATGCTTTGTTGTATGATGAGGCCGGACATCGTTTTGCATTCTATTATAATAAAAGTGACGGATTGGGCGTGAAGAAATATGATCCTTTGTACTTTAATGAGAGCGAGGAAAATAGTGATTTGATTCAATCTATTCCGGTTCGAGATGGTAATGCTACGGGTGCGGATCCCAACAAGTTAGCTCCGGATCAAAAAGTGTTGTATGTAGGAACCGGATATCAATTTGATCAAGGTTGGACAAGTATGTATGCTTATGGTTTGGCTAAAAGTGATGACAAATGTTTTGTTTATGAATTTAACCCAAGAGGGTTTACTTATGCTGATTATGCCTCTTTTAATGCTTATTATCAGATAGATTTACCTAAAGGATTAGATGAAAATGCTTGTTTTGCTTCAACGCCACCTTATAGTGGTATTATTTTTTACGCATCGGGTAATACTGTTTATCGTTTAGACTTTAAACAGGCCGGCGGAAAAGCTACTGCAATTTATACTCATACAGGAGGGAAAGCTACGAAAATGAAATTTGCCAAGCGGAAGGCTCCCGGAGCAGGAGAATTTGCAGCCTATGAGTTTGATTTGCAACGTAGTTTAGGTGTTTCGTTTGATATGGGAAATGGCAAGAGTGATTTCGTTATCTTGAATTTGTCATCAACCGGTAGTGTTGGGGCTAATAGTGTAACTTATCCGGCAACACAGGTATATTCTGATTTTGGAGAAATAGCTGATTTTGTATTTATTTAAAAAAGGTATTAAGATGAAGTGGATGATTATTATATGGGGGTTACTGTCATTAGTGGGATGCCAGAGTAAGCCTGAAGGATTCGTGATAAAAGGAGAATTTCAAGGTGCACCGGAAAATGAATGGGTATATTTAATGAATACCGGGCAGACGATGTATTATGATAGTGTGCAGTTGAAAAAAGGAAGATTTGAGTTTAAAGGGAAAGTGGATTACCCGGAATTACGTTGTATTACTTATTTTAACGATCCGTCGCAACGAATTTATGGGTGGGATAAGATCATGGAGTTACCGATATATGTGGAAAATTCTACTATTCGGGTTTCTTTACCTTTTGCAGAGTTACCCTCAAAATTAGAGAAAAAAGTACCGGAAAATTTGCGTGTAGAAGGTTCTTATGCTCATGATTTATATGCGAAATATAAAGAACGGGTAACGCCTTTTGTTGTAAAAAATGATAGTTTGTTTGATGCTTATCGTCGTGCTTATTATTATAAGAAAGGGACGGAGGATGATGTGTTCCGTTGTGTGAGGGGGATGGATGCTATGCGTGATAGTGTTTTTGCCGTGGGGGTTGAATTTATCCGGCAACATCAGGAGTCTCCGGTAGCTTTATATGTGGCAAAAAATCTACGGGTAAGAGCTTACGATAGAGAGAAAGCGAAAGAAGTGGTCGGGTTCTTACCGGAAAACGTGAAAGCCACCCCGATGGGACAGCAAGCTATGAAAGCTTTATTGGAACAGCCGCTTTACGTGGGAGATGTGTTGCCTGATTTTGATGTGTTGGATGTAGATTTGAAAACGGTAAAGTTGTCAACGCTATTGCAAAAGGGACATTACACGTTGGTGGAATTATGGGCATCTTGGTGTGGACCTTGTCGGGCAGATATTCCTCATTTAAAAGAGACTTATCAGTGCTATCATGAAAAAGGTTTTGAAATGGTTAGTATCTCTATCGACGATGATATGGATGCATGGTTGAAAGCTGTAAAAGAAGAAGGTATGCCTTGGACTCAGGTTTGTGGAGCAAACGGGAAAGGTTATAAAAAAGAATGTATGGATTTGTTTGGTGTTAGCGGTGTACCTTCATGTGTTTTGATTGATAAGGAGGGGCGGGTAATTAGTACAAATGCACGCGGGGGATGGTTGAACGAGAAGTTGGCCGCTTTGTTTAAAGAATAAAGATTCGGTTTTATAAAATTTGTATTGTATGAAAAATGTATTGTTAGTCGTATTGTTTATGATCGGCGTTGTCGGTTATAGTGTAGGGAAAAACGTGCGGTTGCACGGTTCTTTGAAAGAGTTTGGTACGAATGTGGTTTCGATGGATTTTGATGGAGCTGCAGGGGAAATTTCCAAAGAGTGGAGTCAGAAGATCATGGTGAATAAAGATGGTAGTTTTGATTTTTCTTTTGACTTGAAAAAGCCGGGATATTATTCGGTGGGGCGGAACACGTTGTATTTAACCCCGGGAGATGATATGGAGGTATATTTAGGGACATCACAACCACAAAGCTGGTTTAAAGGGAAAGGTGCCGACGTGAATAATTACATGAAAGGACGTTTGTTTCCGAAGGCTGGATCATTTTTAGAGGCGGGGAGAAACGTGAAAGGTAGTTTCGAAGAGACGAAAAAATATATTGACGAGCGGGCTGCCCAACGGGAGAAAGAATTGAAGGCTTTGCCGAACGCAAGCAAGGAGTTCGTGGAGTTGGAAATGATGCGTATCAAGGCAGATGTGGCGAATAGTTATATGGCATATTTATGGTATTCTGATCTTTTAAAGGATTGTAAAACAAGGGAAGAGGGAGGAAAGGTTGCGAATGATTTTAACAAATCTATCCGGGAATATATCAATCCGTTGTTAAAAGAGATTTCTGCTAAAGATCAGTATTTGGAAGTTGCCGTGGTGAGAGATGTGTTGTTGAGTTGCTATGATATGGATGCTTCTATTTTTGATTTCCCGAAGTCTCAGCGATTGAAAGAATTGAATGATGCTTACGTGACTGGGGAGCGTATGGATGAGGAAATGACTAAACCTCTCTACGATGAATTGCATGCTTTCGGTTCGAAGTTGAAAAATGCTGATTTCAAGCAGGCGTTTATGGGACGGTTGGAGAAACGGGCGAAATTGATGGAAGGACGTCCGGCTATTGATTTTGCTGTCGTGGATATGAACGGGAAAGAGGGGAAATTGAGTGATTATAAGGGAAAGGTGTTATTCGTTGATTTTTGGGCGACTTGGTGTATGCCTTGTTTGGGTGAAATGCCTTTCTTTAATGAATTAAGTAAGAAGTACCCGAATGTCCAGTTTGTTGGCGTGTCATTGGATGATAACACGGAAGTTTGGTTGAATAAATTGAAGGGTGATTCGGATCATGGGAAAGTATTGGAGTTATTTTCAAAAGATCCATTGGTGCGGACAGGTTGGGATATTACGGGAATTCCTCGTTTCTTGTTGATCGATAAAGATTTCACGATTATTGCGGCTTCCGCTCCTCGTCCTTCTCAAAAAGATGTGATTACACCGTTGTTGGAAAAGTATAATAAATAAGGAAATTATCATTCTAATTATTGTTTTTGGAGGAGTTATCTCGGTGTTGGGATAACTCCTCTTTTTGTTGAAATATTTGGAAGATTTCTTGAAAAATAAAACAAATAGGTTACTTTTGTGGGGAGGATGTCGTGGATAAAATTGCGTTATGGCAAGAGATCTGTTGGAAAATAAGGCTTTCGAGGAGTTATTTGATTTACATTATGGGAATCTGGTGGGATTCGTGTATGGCTACGTGAGGGATGAAGAGGTGGCCAAAGATATTGTGCATGATGCGTTTTTGACTTTTTGGACGAATCGGAAACATTTGGATTTGTCTTATTCGGCTAAATCTTACCTATTTACATTAGCACAGAATTATGCATTGAACTATTTGAGGCATTTACGGGTCGTGGAGGTGAACGAGCGTGAGGTGACGGCTTTGTTGGAATCGGCTTCAGAGGAATTGGCTGAATACGATGAACGGTTTGCCCGGGTGGAGGAAAAGTTAGCTTTGTTACCGGAGAAGCAGCGGGAAGTTTTTTTGAAATGTGTGGTGGAAGAGAAGAAGTATCAGGAGGTGGCGGATGAGTTGGACGTGAGTATTAACACGATAAAAAAGCATATGACTCGCGCCTTGAAATTTTTGAGAGGGGAATTGCAGGATGAAACTGTGTTACTTTTCGTGTTGAAAAAGAAGTGATTATCTTTTTATTTTCAAATTCTATATAAAAAATTGCTTTTTGTGTCACCCTTTTTTTGAGGGAGCGTGTGATAGATGCAAAATGACGATTTATGAGATACAATGACGAAGATATAGAATTTGCTAATTTGATTCTGACAGACCGGGAGAATTTAGACGATGCGGAGGTGAATGCGTGGATGGAAGATCCGGAGCATGTAAAATTATTGCAGGAGTTTGCTACAGCTTATCAAGTTCGTATGAATAAGAATTTTGACCGAGATAAAGAGAAAGAATTTGCTCGGTTGGAGAGGGATTTTTACGAACGGAAGAGTCGTCGAATGACATTGCGTTGGTCGGTAGCGGCTTCTATAATTTTGTTGGTTGGTTTATTTGTGGGACGTACGGTGACCGAATGGAGGGATTTGGATGATGCTCGAGTGCTGGCAAAAACGGAAAGAAACGTGCCGGGTGCTAAAGCTGAGTTGATTTTGAGTACTGGAGAACGGGTTGTTTTGGATCGAAAGAATGTAGCAATAGAGGGTTTGAACGAGATGGGGATTCGAAATGATTCCGTGACCGGGTTGGATTATGCGACGGCGAAAGTGGAGGGGAAAGAGATCATGTATAACACCATGCGAATCCCGGTGGGAGGATTTTATCAGTTGGCTTTGTCTGACGGGAGTAAAGTGTGGTTGAATTCGATGACGGAACTTCGTTTTCCGGTGACTTTTACGGGGGAACAGCGAAAAGTTTATTTGACAGGAGAGGCTTATTTTGAGGTGACTCACGATTCGGTGCATCCATTTATTGTAGAGACTCCGGACGGAATGGAAGTAAAGGTGTACGGAACAGAATTTAATATGAACACGTACGAGAAAGGTGTTGTACAGACCGTGCTTGTAAAAGGAAAAGTCGGAGTCCGAGGTGGTGTTCTCGGTAAAGAAGTGGTGTTGGCTCCTGAGCAGATGGCTGTGTACCGGGAAAAAACAGGAGAAATTCAAGTTGAAAATGTTGATCCTTATAAGTATGTAGCCTGGAAGGATGGAGAGTTTGTTTTTGAACGGGAGACGATAGAAGAGATCATGGAACGATTGAGTAGATGGTATGATGTAAAAGTTTTCTATTCGAATGAATCTTTGAAACAAAAACGATTTACTGGGGCGATTAGTCGCTATAAGGATATAGAACAGGTTCTTCATTTAATCGAGGGACCGGCGACATTACATTTCGAGATAAAAGGTAACGTAGTTACAGTACAAGGAGGTCAATAATTATGATGTTTAATAAAAACCGTAAGGTGCGTCAACACGCTTACGGTTTGATATAGGATGTTTGCGCATCCGTAAATTCTAATAGTTAATTCACAAATTTATGAAAAAAAACAAGATTAGGTTTGTTTTTTCTGGTTTTTTCGAACGAAAAAGATCAGAACTTTTTCGGGGACTACAATTGTTCCTGCTGATTATGTTTTTGGGTTGTCCTTTGTTTGGTGTAGCTCAACAGCAAAAGGTTTCAATTGACGTGAAACAGGTGGATGTTTCTGTGGTTTTTAGACAAATTAAAGAGCAAACGAAATTGAATTTCGTGTATGATCCAGATCAGTTGGCTTCAATGTCAGAAATTACATTGAGTATGAAGGATGTGACCGTAGATGCCGTGTTATCACGATTATTTGCCAATACACCTTTCGAGTATCGTTTTGAGAGTGGAGCGATATTAATCAAACGTAAGGAAAAACAGGTTGCTACAAAAGGAGAAGTTGTAACGGTGACTGGTTCCGTGAAAGATGCTGGGGGAAATCCTTTGCCCGGAGTGACGATTATGTTGAAGGGACTTAGTTTGGGGGCCGCAACGGATGTGGATGGAAATTATAAGTTGAGTTTTACTAAGGTTGAGAATGTCGTGCTGGTGTTTTCTTTTATCGGGATGGAGACTCAAGAGGTGAAATACACGGGGCAGCAGAAGATTGATGTGGTAATGAAGGAGACTGTGGAGTCCATGGAGGAAGTGGTGGTAACTGGTATTTTTACTCGGAAAAAAGAAGGATTTACAGGTTCTGCAACAAGAGTGTCAGGAGAGGAAATAAAGCGAATGACTTCAGGTAATGTGTTGAAAGCATTACAAATGCTTGATCCGGGTTTTAAGATGAATTCCAGTAATTTGGCCGGTTCTAATCCCAATGCGATACCGGACTTCCAGATGCGCGGGCAGGCAAGTATTGGAAATTATGAAAGTTCAGATGTGGTTGTTTTGCGTGGTGATGTAAATACACGTCCCAATCAGCCGTTATTTGTGTTGGATGGTGTGATTGGGGTAGATGCAACAACGATTATGGACTTAGATCCGGAACAAGTAGAGTCAATCACTTTGTTAAAAGATGCTGCAGCCACGGTGATTTATGGTTCGGAGGCGGCTAATGGCGTGGTTGTGGTTGAAACAAAAGCTCCCGTGTCAGGGAAGTTACGTTTTACTTATAACGGGAATTACGAGTTGGAATGGCCAGACTTGAGTGTGTATGATCTGATGAATGCAGAGGAAAAATTACGAATAGAGGAGTTGGCCGGTTATTATGACAATAAAAATGATGTGAATTTGCGTAATTATTATAACCGTATAAAACAAGAGGTTTTGAGTGGGGTGAATACATATTGGTTGGCTGAACCTGTTCGTACGGCATTTTCTCATCGTCATGGTCTGACGGCAGAAGGTGGAGATAAAACATTACGTTATAAAATTTATTTAGGAGCCCGTTGGGCTCCGGGTGTAATGAAAGAGTCTGATTTGAACACAAAGACTGGAAAAATTGATTTGAATTACCGGGCTAGTAAGATATTAATAAATAATTCATTGTCTGTAGATTATTCTGATGGAGCCCGGACTTCTCCTTATGGAAGTTTTCAAGATTATGCACAAATAAATCCTTATTATCGTAAAACAGATGAGAATGGGAATGTCAAGCAAGTATTGGATGATCATAAAGTGGGGGATTCATATATCGCAGATTATAAGACTCCAACGTTGAATCCATTATGGAATGCTCAATTTGATTCAAAAAATGATAGTCGTAGTTTTAATCTACGAGAGGCTTTGAAGGTTGAATATTTACCATTTGATAATTTGCGGTTAAGCTTGGATTTTACATTATCTCGTACTGATGCCACAGTGGAAACTTTTAAATCAGCCCAGCATAATGATTTTTATTCCGTGGCAGATCCGGCAGAAAAGGGTTCTTATTATTGGTCCAAGTCTGAGGGGTCTAGTTATCGATTGAGTTTGTCTGCCGCTTATAATAAAGCATTCGGATCGGATCATTTGCTGTCTGCTTTTGCTCGTTATAGTATTAATGAGAGTGCGAATAATTTGACTTCTATTTCCATGAAAGGTTTCCCGAATGATAAATTGAGTGAAGTGTACATGGGAACGGAATATCAGACAACAGGTGGTAGTGAGAGTGTTTCCCGTGCTTTAGCTTTTATGATGACATTGAATTATTCTTACAAACAACGTTATGCTTTTGACTATAGTATGAGTATAAACGCTTCTTCTGAGTTCGGCGAGAACAATCGTTATGCGCCGTTCTGGTCTGTAGGAGTACGTTGGAATGCTGAAAAAGAAAAATTTATATCGAATTTGGGTATTTTTGATGAGCTGGTCTTGCGTGGGACTTATGGGATTACGGGATCTCAAGGTTTTACTCCCTATCAATCTTTGCAGATGTATACTTATTCCAATTTGATGAAGACTTATAAAAGTTCGGATGTTGTCGGGACAGAAATATATGGATTGGGAAATCCTGATTTGAAATGGCAACAAACACGGAATTATAATGCATCGTTGGACTTCACAATGTTTCATAATATATTTAGTGCTAGGTTTGAGTATTACGAGAAATACACGAAAAACACGTTGTTGGATTATACAATGGCACCATCTGTTGGTTTTGCTACGATGAAAGAGAATTTAGGTGAGATTTCTAATAAAGGGTATGAGGTGACACTACGTTTGATGCCATACAGTAATGCGGCGAAACAGGCTTATTGGCAAGTTATTTTTACTGGCTCGCATAATAAATCACGGATAGAGGAGATTTCTAATGCCTTGAAAGTGATGAATGAGAAACAGATGGAACAAGCCATGGCATATGAAAGGCCCGGAGATTTAGAGGGGAAACGGGAGAAATATCCATTACCTCGTTACGAAAATGGTTATTCGCAAACAACCATCTGGGTGGTACGTTCAATGGGTATTGATCCGGCAACAGGACGGGAAGTCTATATGACACGTGATGGTAAATTAACGAATGACTATAATGCAGCGGATCAGATTCCTTTTGGAGATTCTGAACCGAAATTTCAAGGTTCTGTCTCAACAACCTTCACTTATAGAGGTTTTAGTTTAACTCTTGCCGGGCAATATCATTGGGGAGGACAGACCTTTAATAAGACGTTGATTAACAAAGTGGAGAATGCTAATCTTCGGTTGAACACGGATAGACGGGCGTTGTATGATCGTTGGCAAAAACCGGGAGATCACGTGTTTTTTAAGGCGATAGATGGAAATGTTTCTAAAGCGGATACGAAAGAAAGCTCTCGTTTCGTGATGGATGATAATGAATTCTATTTTTCTACGGTGAATTTATCGTATCGCTTGGATGGTAAAAAATTTGATTGGATGAAACGTGTGGGGATTACTTCTGCTACACTTGGATTATATATGGAGGATATTTGTCGTTTTTCCACGATAAAGATGGAACGTGGTATAGACTACCCCTTCTCTCGTCAGATATCCATGTCGTTGAATGTTGTCTTTTAAATTTGTAGACTATGAAAAAATATATTGTAGGCATTTGTTTCAGTATGCTGTTCTTTACTTCTTGCTCGGATTGGTTGAACGTGGAGCCAAAGACCACCGTGAAGGAAGAAGAAGTGTTTAGTCGAGAATTAGGTTTTAAAGAAGCCTTAACCGGAGCCTATATAAAAATGGCCTCTACGGGGTTGTACGCAAGGAATTTGAGTTATGGTTTTCTGGATGTGTTGGGAGGACGTTATAATCAGGGAACAAATCAGAAAGATTATTATACTTTTGCCCCGGATCCCTCTTCTTTGGTAGAGTCTTATTGTGAGAGTATCTGGTCAAATATGTATAATATTATCGCTAACCTGAATAATCTGTTGTATTATTGCGATAAAAATAAATCTGTGTTTACGACACCGGATTACTACGAGATCATAAAAGGAGAGGCTTTAGGCTTACGAGCTTTTTTGCATTTTGATTTGTTACGAATGTATGGGCCTATTTATAAGGAAAATCCGGGAGCGAAACGAATTGCTTACCGTACAGAGTTTACTAAAGACGCTCAATCAATGCAATCTTCAAATGTTGTAGTGGATAGTATTATTGCCGATTTGAAAAAAGCGGAAGTTTTATTGACAAATACAGATCCCTTGAGGTTTGATTTCCCAATCACGACATCGGAAGAGAGTAATATGGAAGGCGATCGTTTCCTCGTGTATCGTCATAAACGAATGAATTTGTATGCTGTAAAAGCTATGTTGGCGCGAGTGTACTTGTATGCCGGAAATCAAGAACTGGCAGCTAAATATGCTAATGAGGTAATTGATAGCGATTTGTTTGAATTGTTGAGCAATGCAAATGATGTGTTGCGTTCGAAAGAGATCATTTTCTCCGTGTATATTGACAAATTTGATCAACAGGTTGAAAATATGATGACAACTACTTCTTATATTGTTGATAATAGCGTTTTTAATGAAATTTTTGATGTTGCGAATGATGGACTAAATGATTTTCGAGTTCGTGAGGGGGTTAGTTTTGAGAACACGCCTTCTGGGAAGAGAATGTTGAAATATAAGCAAGAGAATGTATGGCCGTCGTTACAGAATACGGTAGTATTAATTCGTTTGTCTGAGATGTACTATATTTTAGCCGAATGTGCGGAAACTCCGGAGGAGGCTTCTAACTTTTTAAATAGTGTAAGAGAGGTTCGGGGAATAGACCCGGTGAGTTGTACGTCTCAAACCGTACAATCTGAGATTGAAAAAGAGTATCGGAAAGAATTTTATGGTGAAGGTCAAGTGTTCTTTTATTACAAACGTTTAGGACGGCCGACTTTTGTGAATTGTCCGTTACAGAATCTGATTGAAAGTAACTATATGTTCTCTTGGCCGGAGAATGAGATTTTGTTTGGTTATACAAATTAATTGATACGTGTATGAAAAAGATATTATATCTAGTGATAGTCGTTATACTTTTGGTTCGTTGTGACAAATACGAAATGGTGCAATATGACCAAGGCGCTAGGATAAATTTCGTTGGAGATATGAATTGGGCGAATCCGGGGACTTTTAAAGAACCTTATTGGTCTGATGATGTCGAATTGAAATATAGTTTTAATTTCGGAATAAACAAGCAAGGAGAGTATTTGCGATATGACACGGTTCAAGTTGGGGTGAAAATTATGGGAGATATTGCGAATGTTCCGCGTAAAGTGGCACTAACAACAAAATCATCGGAAGAGAATGTTGTGAATGTACTTTTCCCGGATGCCTATTATGTTGATGCAGATACGACCTCTGCGGTATTTCGAATTGTTATTGAACGTCCTGCAGTTCGGGGAACAGAATGTCTTGTCGAATTGACATTTGATTACGAGAATTCCGATTTCGAAGAGGGATTGGAGGAGCGTCAAGTAATCGAATTAGTGATACAAGATGTTGTGAGTAAAGAATCTTGGGGGGTAGATGACCGAACTTGGGAAATGTATAAAGACTATTTCGGGACATATAGTGAAGCAAAGGCCAGATACGTGATCACGCAATACGGGGAACAATATGGTGGGACTTCTTTCAGTGGATGGTTTCGCAATGGTTATATGTTAGCAATGTATTATAATATGTTGTTTACGGATTTGGAAACCTATAAACAAGCTTGTGAAGAAGATCCCTCTAAACCTACGTTTATAGATGAGAATACGGGAGAGTGGATAGAGTTCCCTAGCCAAGCTAAGTAATATTTTAAACAAGAAAAGTATGAAACAGATTATATACATATTGGCAGTTTTACTTTTAACGGCCTGCTATGATGATAAGGGTAATTATGATTATAAACAGATTAATATTTTGGATGTCGGGTTGGATGAGATGTATTCCGTGCGGGTTGCAGGAGACACGGTGATCACGATTCAGCCTAGATTATCACAATCTTTGCAGGAAAATAAGGATAATCTAGAATTCATGTGGTTACATTCAACGACCAATTCTAATTTTTACACGATAAAGGATTGTGATACGGTTTGTATGACAGAGGAACTGAAGTTTCATGTTGATCCGGAAGATAAGGCCTTAAAGTATGAACATTATTTTCGTTTGAACGTGTATGATAAGTTAACAGGGATAGAGTATCCGGTAAATACAATGATGAAATTGGTCAAACCGTTTGATGGGGCTTGGGTTTTGTTGCATAGTAAAGATGGACAAACGGAATTGGGATCCGTGGAATATATCGGGGAGAATATTGTTGATACCAAAGATGCCTATTATCAAGCAACCGGCAAGCATTTACAAGGGAAACCACTGTGTTTGGGAAGAGTTTCTTTACAGAGTAGTTATTATGGTTCCTCGAAGGTTCAGATGTTTTCCGTGATAACGGATATTCCTGATGAGGCCGGTGTATATTGTCAATGGAGGCAATTTGAAAAAATGGATAGTCTGTCAAGAATGGTATATTCTGCAGATGCGGTTGATTTTGCTCCGGATAAAGTGGAATTGATAGATGGAGAGGGATCTCGGGGAGGATTGATGTTGGCAAATGGAAAGTATTACCAGACTCCTGCCGCAATGAAAATGTATGAACCAGCACGGAATAAAGATAATTTTGGTGGAGATTATTATATATCGCTTGCCGCAAAGGTTGCGGATGTTTCCTTGGTGTACGACCGGAAAGGACATCGCTTTGGTTGTTTGTGGCATATGAATAATAGTGGTGGTCCTGATCCGATTCTTTTTGATCCGGTAAAAGAGAACAAGGTGGAATTAGGAGCGATACCCCAAAGTACAGATAATTCTACTGCGGCAGATCCTAACAAACTGAACCCGAAACATAAGGTGTTGTATGTTGGATCCGGTTACAATTATAACCAGAGTAATGCCTCCTATTCTTATGCTTATGCGGTAGCAACTAGAGAGCAGGATAGTTGTATCGTATACGAGTTTAATGCAATGGGAATGTCATACGGGAAGAATCCAAGTTTGAGTAATTATTATCGGTTGCCCATACCACAAGGATTGGATGAAAATAGTTGCTTTGCTTCTTCAGCTGCTTATAGCGGTATTATTTTTTATTCAGCGGGGAATACTGTATATCGATTGGATTTTGTACAGCAAGGAGGGAAAGCAACTCCTATTTACACGCATGAAGGAGGCAAGGTTACACGGATGAAATTTGCTCGTACTCGTAATGAGCAAACAGGATATGAGAATTACGAGTTTGATTTGGCTCGAAGTTTGGGGGTTGTTTTTGAAATGGAAGATGGATCGTGTGATTTTGTGGTACTGAATCTGGCATCGACAGGTTCTGTTGGGACGGATAGTGAACACTATCCTGCAAAACAAGTGTATCACGAATTTGGAAAAATTACTGATGTTGTATTTTTATAATAGACAAAAGAAATGAAGTGGAGTTTTATTATAATTGTTTTACAGCTGTTAGTTGGTTGTCAATCGAATGATGGTTATGTGATTAAAGGGGAATTAGCGGGGGCGCCTGAGAACGAATGGATTTATTTGATGGACGTTGATCAACATCAATATTATGATAGTGTTCAATTACATGATGGGCGGTTTGAATTTCGGGGAAAAGTGAATTTACCGGAGTTAAGGAAAATCATCTTTTATAAGGATCCGACACGGCGCGTGTATGGTTGGGCTAATATTTTATGTATTCCCGTGTATGTTGAGAATTCAGAAATATTGGTATCCATCCCTTTTGCAGAAATGCCTTCAAAATTGGCAAAAAAAGTACCGGTCTCTTTATGTATCGAGGGTTCTGGTGTGCATGATTTATATCAGGGGTACATTCAACAGATCGAGCCATTGAATTTGAAGTTTGATGGAGTATTCGATCAATACCGACAAGTATATTATCGAGGTAAGGGATCTGAACAAGATGTTATCAAGTGTGTGAAGGAAATGGATATGTTGCGTGATAGTATTTATCATTGTGGCGTTGATTTTATTCGTAAGCATGGTGATTCTCCTGTGGCAACTTACGTCGTGAATAAATTGGCGGTGGAACGATATGGACGGGAAGAGGCTCAACGGGTTTTGGAACTTTTCCCCTCACAGGTTCGGACAGGCGAGATGGGCGAACAATTAGAAAAAAAATTAATAGGCAAGCCGTTGT
Source organism: Butyricimonas sp. BSD2780061689_150309_C8 (assembly GCF_015560935.1). Taxonomy (NCBI): domain Bacteria; kingdom Pseudomonadati; phylum Bacteroidota; class Bacteroidia; order Bacteroidales; family Odoribacteraceae; genus Butyricimonas; species Butyricimonas sp. BSD2780061689_150309_C8. The sequence continues at coordinate 165,702 of NZ_JADMSV010000005.1, read as the reverse complement.
ATGTGCATGATATGATGCCAGACTTTTTAGTGATGGATATTAACTCGAATGAGAAAAAACTATCAGAATGTGTTCATAAGGGGCGCTATACTCTAGTGGAGCTTTGGGCTTCTTGGTGTGGTCCCTGTCGGCATGACATTCCTCATTTAAAGGAGACTTATAAACGTTTCCATGAAAAGGGATTTGATATTGTGAGTGTATCTATTGACGATGAAATGGATAAATGGAAAAGTGCTGTATCTAGGGAAGGGATGGAATGGACTCAAGTTTGTGGGGCAAAAGGGGTAAAATATGGGAAGGAATGTATGCAAGCGTTTGGTGTAAATGCTGTTCCCAGTGGATTTCTAATTGATCCTCAAGGAAAGGTGATTGATGTTGCTGCCAGGGGAGGATGGTTAAATATGAAATTGATAGAATTATTTGGGGAATAATTTCTTTTTAAATATTTGAAATGACATTGTCTCAATTTATTGGGACAATGTTTTTTATGCCATATCTTTGGTTTTTAGTGTGATAAATGTATTTTTGATTGGGAATAATGAATTCTTGTGAGAAAATAATCTCTGCATATTCTGTTTTTTCTTAGATTTGTGAAATCTATGGAAATGAATATGCATCCTTTTGATAACCATGACGTATTGTTGGAAGCCCTGCGAAAAGGGGAAGAGAAGGCCTTCGAGTATCTTTTTGACAGATATTACGAAGGGTTATTGAATTATGCGGGGCGTATTGTTCGGGAGACGGAGCTGGCTCATGATTTGGTGCAGGAGACGTTTTGTAAGTTGTACGAGGATCATGCAAGTTTGAATATTCATTTGTCTATAAAATCTTATCTTTATAAATCAGTCTATAATAGTTGTTTGAACGAGATCAAGCATCAAAAGGTGGTTAGTAATTATGCAGATCGGGAGTTGTTGGATTTTTATTTTTCTGAGATCGTACAGACACCGGAAGCGGAGTTAGCGTTGTTGGGAGAGGATATAAATAATGCTCTTCGGGAGGCGATTGATAAGTTACCGGAACGTTGCCGGGAAGTTTTCATGTTGAGTAAGATGGAAGAGTTGTCGAATAAAGAGATTGCTGAACGCTTGGGAATATCCGTGAAAACAGTTGAGGTTCAGATGACTAAAGCGTTGTCTCGTTTACGGAAAGAGTTGGAATGGTTGTTAAGCTTGATTTTCTTTGTAAATTTTTGAGTATAGCGTAGGGGTTTTTTCTTTTCAAGTTGTCATAGGAGTATAAACAGAGAAACTATGACGAATGAGATTGATCAATTAATATGGAATGTACTTGACGGGAAAGCGTCAGAGGGGAAGATCCGTGAGTTGAAAAGCTGGATGGAAGAGAGTGAGAAGCATCGGGAATATTTTCGCCAATGGAAGAAAATATGGAACATGACAAGTGGTCCGACATTATCTACTACTCGTAAGCAACAGGAGAAAGAACGTTTCTTGAAATCTATTCATCAGTCATATGTTGGTAAAGTTCGAAAACGGAGAATAATACATTATTGGCCTGTGGCAGCATCTGTTGTTTTGTTGGTGGGGGTGTTTGTGGGATTTGCACTCAACGAGTGGAGCCAGATGAAAGCTGATCAAGGGATTGCTCAAACGGAAAGAATTGTTCCGGGGGTGAAGGCCGAATTAATCTTGTCCACGGGCGAAAGGGTGTGTTTAGCGCAAAGGAGTGAGTTTATAGAGGGAATGAAAGAATCCGGAATTCGAAATGATTCCTTGGCAGGATTGAATTACGTGGGAGCAAAGATTCAGGGGGAAGAAATTGGTGAAGAGATCGTGTATAACACGATGCAAATTCCGGTGGGAGGATTTTATCAATTGAAATTGGCTGATGGAACAAAGGTTTGGCTGAATTCACTCACGCGACTTCGTTTCCCAGTAACTTTTGCCGGAGAAGAACGGAAGGTGTATTTGACCGGAGAGGCTTATTTTGAGGTAGCACGGGATTCGGTACATCCTTTTATTGTTGCCACGGATGAAGGTATGGAAGTTAAAGTATATGGGACGGAATTTAATGTAGATACCTATCGGAAAGGAACGGTAAAAACTACGCTGGTAAATGGTAAAGTCGGGATTCGGGTAAGTGCCACGGGAGAAGAAATGAGGCTTTCGCCTAACCAGATGGCATTATTCACGAAGGCCACTCAATCCATACAGGTCGAGAATGTGGACTCTTATGGAGTAGTTGCTTGGAAGGATGGTAAGTTTGTTTTTGAAGATGAGCCGATTGAGGAGATCATGGAACGCTTGAGTCGCTGGTATGATGTGAAGGTGTTCTATGCTAATGAACGTATTAAAAAACATACATTTACAGGAATTATTACTCGTTTTGCAGATATTTCAGATGTACTTCATCTGATGGAAGAGACTGCCGCCGTGGAGTTCCGCATTCAAGGAGATACTGTTACCGTGAAATAAAAACCGAAAGTTGTGGGGCAACTCTCGGTATATGATAGGATGTAAGTTTACATCCAGTGTTAAATAGTAAATGACAAATTTATGGAAAAAAAACGAAGATGGGTTTACTTAAGGGGTATTTTATACCTAAAAAATGTGAAGTGTAAAACCTTACAGGTATTTTTATTGCAGATTATGTTGTTGATTTCGTGGGATGTAATGGCACAGGATCAGAGGGTTACCATTCATTTGGAGCAAGTAAAGATTCAAGAGGTTTTTAAGGAAATTAATAAGCAGACGGGATTGGATTTCGTGTATAGTGCTATGCAGTTGAATGAGATCGGAATGGTTTCTTTGGACGTGAAGGATGTGACGGTTGAGGTTGCGTTGAAGAAGTTATTTGAAGGAAAACCTTTCACGTGTAAGTTTGAAATGAAGTCTATCATTATTCGGAAGGTTGAAACTGTGACAGCAGGAAAAACAAGTCGGACGATTCGAGGAGTTATTACGGATAAATCGAATGAACCACTTCCTGGGGTGACCGTATTGTTGAAAGGGACAAGTGTTGGTACGGCCTCCAACACGAAGGGGGAGTTTGTATTGGAAGTGACCGGAAGTGTGGATTCTTTAGTCGTGACTTTTGTGGGAATGAAGACTCAATACGTGAAATTGCTACCGGACAAGGATTCGTATAGAATCCGCATGGAGTATGATGTAGAGGAGATGCAAGAAGTGGTGGTTACCGGTTATCAGACGATTAATCGCAAAAGATCGACAGGCGCTATTACATCTGTTAATGCAGATAAGATCATGCGTCCGGGAGTATTATCCATAGATCAAATGCTGGAAGGGCAAATTCCAGATATGATGTTTATGAGTAATTCAGGGGAAGTGGGTGTTGTGCCTAAAATTAGAATCCGGGGAACGTCAACATTGATTGGTAACCGGGAACCTTTGTGGGTGGTGGATGGAATCGTGTTGCAAGATCCAGTGAATATTAGTCCGGAGGAGTTAAATAATCCTGATTACGTGAATCGGATCGGTAATGCTATTGCCGGGTTAAATCCTCAGGATATTGAACGTCTGGATATATTGAAAGATGCGGCAGCCACGGCTCTGTATGGAGCAAAAGCTGCTAACGGGGTTATTGTGATTACCACGAAAAAAGGACATATCGGTAAACCGATCATCAGTTATAATATGAACGTGTCTTACAAACGTCGCCCTCGTTACACGGATCGCCAGATTGATTTGATGAACTCGAAAGAACGGATGGAGTTTTCTAAAGATTTAGTAGATTCCGGATACACTTTCCCAGGTGGAATGAATATGGTCGGTTATGAAGGGCTTATAAATCAACTTTATCGAGGAGCTTTAACTTATGATGAGTTTACGAAACAAGTACAATATTTGGAATGTTTGAATACGGATTGGTTTGATTTGTTGACAGAGGATGCGTTTTCGCATCAGCATACGGTAAGTATCTCAGGGGGAACGGAGACCGTACGTTATTACTCGTCAGTAGGATATGCGAAAGACAATGACGTGATTAAAGGAAATAATAACGAACGTTATACTGTTGCTTTGAATCTAAATGCGGATTTGTCTCCTCGTATTTCAACTTCGTTGGGGATTAATGGTAACGTGACTTCCAGAGAATATTCACAAGATGAAATTGCTCCTTTGGATTATGCTTATAATACCAGTCGCACTATTCCGGCTTTTGATGAGAACGGAGATTATTACTATTATCAGAATTCGGGTGGAACGGCAAATTCTTTTCGTTATAATATTTTGAATGAACTTGAAAATAGTTCGTATGATCAGGAAGGGTCTTCAATATCTTTTAATATGACTTTAAACGTGAAATTCACGAATTATCTGAATGCGAGTGTCGTGGGTTCTTATTCAACTTCAAATACCGATATTGAGGGATGGTGGGGAGAGAAAAGTCATCATGTGGCCTTGTTACGCCAATCCGAGTATGGAGATGCCCCGGCAAAAGGAGACGACTCGGAGTCCGCATTACCTTTCGGTGGGGAGCTGACCACGAATAGTACTCGGAATAGAAATTATATGCTACGGGTTCAGTTGAATCTGGACAAGTATTTTGGGCAGGATAAGCATAATGTTAATGCTAGTGTGGGGTATGAAGTGAGTTCTACAAAGTATAAGGGAAATAGTAGTACGATGAGGGGATATTATAAAGATAGAGGAAAACAATTCTCTATAACGACTTTAAATGATTACCCGGCTTTTAAGGCTTGGCTAGAGGCTAATGCCTATCCGACGATCTCGGATAATCTGACAAATTTACTTTCTGCTTATGCTACGGTTTCTTATAGTTATCAAAGTTTTTTTACTTTGAATGGTAACGTACGTTTTGATGGCTCAAATAAATTTGGAGACCAGAGTAATGATAAGTTATTACCCATTTGGTCCATATCCGGAAATTACACGATTTCCGAGCATGAGTGGTTGCAAAGAAACTGGATTGACTATATTATGTTAAAAGCATCTTTTGGATATCAGGGAAATATGTTGGAGGGCCAATCGCCAACTATGATTATCAAACAATTACCGACAGATCCACTTTATAATGAATTGGTTTCGGAACTTTCCGTGTACCCGAATCCGAATTTGAAATGGGAAAAAACGAGTTCTTTTAATGGAGGATTGACTTTCTCTTTGTTTAAGAGAAGATTACAGATGGAGACTTCCGTGTACTATAAACGTACAAAGGATGCTTTCTTGACAAAGCAAATATCAACAGTAAATGGTTTGGAGGAATATGTGGTGAATTCAGGAGATGTCAAGAATTCGGGATATAGTATTGCGGCAACGATTATTCCCGTGGAAACACGTGATTTCAACTGGATTTTGGCAACTTCATTTTCGAATGTTTTTAACAAGATGGAAACATTACCCGGGGCAGAGCAGTTTGAATTAAACAATTTTTTGAATGGAACAGCTCTGGTAAAGGGAAAACCAGTAGGAACGTTTTATTCTTATAAATTCGTGGGATTGAATCCAACGAATGGTTACCCGATATTTGACGATATGCAAGAACGTCAGGAAGAGTTGGAAGGATTGACAAAATATGATGTGTATACTCGTGTCCTGAAAGCGACGGGGAACCGGGAGCCGACGATGTCCGGAAGTATTAATAATACGTTAAGATATAAAAATTGGCGATTGAATATGAACTTGGCTTATAGCTTGGGTTCAAAAGTACGATTGTTTAAATTATTTGACTCTAATACGTTCCTTCCGGAAAATAATGTGAGAAGAGAGTTTGTTAAGAGATGGCGGAAAACAGGGGATGAAAAAAATACGGTTATTCCTGCTCCCAATTGTTATTTGACGCATTACTCTTCTTCGGGGGAAAAGCTCCCGACGATAGCCAATAATTCGCTGGATATGTATAATTATAGCGATATCCGGGTAGTAAGTGGTAATTACTTAAAGTGTTCGACAATGAGTCTAACGTATGAGTTCCCGATGGAAAAATTAGAAAGAATTAAATTGTCCCGGTTAGCTTTAAATCTTTCGGCGACTAATCTCTTTACAATTTGTTCCAATAAGTTAAAAGGACAGGCCCCGCAACAGAGTGGTTTCGCCGAGATTCAGTTGACGGATAGACCGACTTATACGGTAGGTGTAAGTGTTTCATTTTAAAGTTTGAATTATGAAAAGAATATATATCATTATTAGTATGTTGAGTTTCATGTTCGCCTCTTGTTCCGGTTTTTTGGAAGAGTATTCTCAAGATACTGCTTACGTGAGGGGATATGAAGATTTGGATGAATTATTATTGGGGAGCGTGTATATGCCTACTAATGCCCCGGAACATATGGGGTATACTTACGGAACGGATGGTTGGTATTATCCTTATATTCATTTGATGACGGATGAGGTACAAGAAAATATCAGAAGTTCTAGTAGCGGAGCTTTATGGGATGCGAGAGAACGTTATTTCGGTTATTATACATGGCAGCAACAAGTGGGGATTGATGCGTTAGGAACTTCTATTCGGAAAGAATCCTCGGATTGGAATAGAATCTATAAACATATCAACATTGCCAATATGATACTTGCCTCTATTGATGAACAAAGTACACCCAAGGAGGAAGATGAGCTGGAAGTGATGAGGATCAAGGGGGAGGCTTACTTTTTACGTGGTGCTTATTATTTTATCTTGGTAAACTTATATGGTAAACCTTACACGAAGACCGGAGCGAAAAATGATTTGGGTGTGCCAATTAAGAATACGGAATATATAGAAGATAAAGTGTATGGCCGAAATACCGTGGAAGAGGTATATGCACAAGTGTTGGCAGATTTAGGAGAAGCTGAAAAATGTTTGGAAAAAACGGTCCATAAATCAATTTACCGGGCTGATATAACAGCAACTTACTTATTGTTGAGCCGGGTTCATTTGTATATGCAAAATTGGGAAATGGCTGAATCTTATGCGAAAAAAGTCTTATCTAAACAAGATGATTTACGCGATTTGAATATGATGGAAGGGATCCCATTCTTTTTGGACACTACTTTACCGGAAGTAATATTTACGATGGGAATGGGGGGAATAAGGTATACGATTTCCGGTTTACCAAAAGATTTGGGGATTTCAGATGAACTTTATGCTTTGTATAAAGATAATGATTTACGAAAGAGTTATTTTGTAAAATATAATGAGTCCGGAGGATACGTGGAATATGTGAAGGGGGGTGCTATTGCTGATTTTTCCCGTACATCATTATCTGCTAATTTCTTGTTCCGTACAGCAGAAGCTTATCTGAATCTAGCAGAAGCTACGGCCTATCAAGGGAAAGAAGATGATGCTCGTAAGGCATTAAATGATTTGAGAGTGAAACGTTTGTCCGTGGAGCAATATGCTAATTCAGAAGAGAGTGGAGCAGATTTAATCAAGTTGATACGAGAAGAACGAGAACGTGAATTGTGTCTGGAAGGACATCGGTGGTTTGACCTGAGAAGATATATGGTATGTGAAAAGCAACCCTACACGAAAACGATACGAAAAAGTTACACGACATTCGAATACGTGTCTTGGACAAATGTTCCTGTTCAAACAGTGGTATATCAATTGGAAGAAAATGATGCTGCTTACACGTTACCAATTCCTAAAGAAGTATTGGAATATAATACGGGAATGAAGAATAATGAACGAGGTGTCCGTCCGGTTGTAGAAACTATTAATTATTAAATGCTATGAAACGATTATTATGTCATCTAATAGGGTTGATTTTGATCATTACAGTGTGTTTCAGTTGTACAGAAGATAGTTTGACTCCAAATGAATCGGATACCGATTATTTTCTGGAACCTTACGGGGTCTCGGAAGCTGATGCGGCTCTGCAAAAGGAATTTTATGCCCAGGAAAAGGTTTATCTTCTTTTTAATGACACGTTGAAGAGAGAATATTTGGGAAATGATCCGGAAGGTAACGCGGTATATTCTTTTCATTTGGTAGATATAAATTATGGTTTGAATACGTCTACTAGTAATATGAATATATTTGAATATCAATATATAAAATCAGATGTGGAGAAAAAAGAAGCTGTTGAGTTTATTAAAGAACTGGTTTTGCCGTCATTAGGGGGTGGTTTACGTCCTTATTCTGTGTTATTGGTAGATAGGATTGATCAATATGTTTATAATTATGAAGATTACGTGTTACAGAATCCGGATGTGTATGCCGGTTGGCGGTGTACGGCTATTGCGGTCGAAGGAGTCAGTGAAATGACGGATGAAGAACAGAGGGCTTATAAATCTTCTTTGTTGAAAAGTATGGTTGCCAATAAAGTGGCAACATTGGACCAAAGTATGTTTGATGAATTTTATTCTTTCTGTGCGCAATATTATAGCACTTATATTATGGGAGAGGAGCCGGTAAAAGAGTTTATGGCACAATATCCGACGGAAAAAGATTTGGGCCTTTTAAGTACTTATGGCTATGGATTTAACGGTTATACTTATATCGTAAATTTCAAAGCTAAAAATTATGATTTGGAGGATTACACGAATGCGCTGTTTGACAGACCGGAAGAAGATTTTATGAATGAAAATGCAAACTATCCTATTGTGATCAAAAAATATCAGATATTGAAAAAGATTATTGAGGATTTAGGTGTGATTTTTAATTAATAAACAGATGAAACCTATGAAACAATATGTGTTATTATTACTTGTAATATTCTTTGGATGTGTTGCATGTGATGATTCGGATAATAAAATTAGTATGCAACCAGAGGCAACCGGAAGTTATACAGATGTGCGAGATGGAAACGAATATCATTGGGTTCGTTATGCCGGTTTGGAGTGGATGACAGAGAACCTGAAGTTTATTCCGGACAAAGGTGTTTTTGCTCCTGATTTGACCCCACTACCGGAAGGGTATTATAATGATAAAAGAAATGCCGAGTATTATAAAAATTTTGGAGGATTGTATGATTACGAGGCGGCTCTAGCCGCAATTCCGGAAGGATGGAGATTACCCACGGATGATGATTGGCTAAAGTTGGAAAAGGCTTTAGGAATGAGTATTAGTGATTTGGAACAATCGGGAAAACGGGGAAGTGTTCAAGGGGAATTGTTGCAACAGGGAATAGAAGGAACCGGAATTAATCTGCAATTATCCGGCTATCTGATACCGGATAATCGGGTTATGGAGGTGTACTCTTTCGTGAGTGTGTATGGTTTCTACTGGACTGCAACGATTGACGAGTCCAAGGTGGGAGGTAATACGATTTATTATCGACAGATTATTTATAATTCTTCCAAAGTTGTACGGAATAGTATGACAAAAAATAACTTGTTAAGTATTCGATGTGTACGTGATGCAACGTCGATAGAGTAGTGTGCTTGGAGAACTGGGAATCCCCAGTTCTCTCGTTTACTTAATTGTGTCTTTAGTTTTTGAGGTTGTTGATCATGAAAGGTATCTTAATGACTATTGGGATACCTGGGGAGTTTCATGTGTTTAAAAGATTGTATGTAAAAATTGTATGAAAGATTTTAATTAAATTGTATGGAAGAAGCTATTGTAAAAGTGGTGAATTTGTCCCATCGTTATAGTGTGCAATGGGCGATTCAAGGAATTAGTTTTGATGTTCAGAAAAATGGAATTCAAGGATTATTGGGCTCTAACGGTGCGGGTAAATCGACACTGATGAATATTATGTGCGGGGTGTTGAGACAGACGGATGGGGATGTTTATATAAATGGAATGAACACGAAGGATAACCCCGTGGAGGCAAAACGTTTTATCGGATTTTTACCCCAACATCCACCTTTACGGATTGATTTGACCGTGGAGGAGTATTTGACATATTGTGCTTATTTACGTTGGATTCCTTCTGCAGCAGTAAAAGAGGCCGTGGAGGAAGCTATGGAAAAATGTAAGATAACCCATTTCAGAAAGCGTTTGATCCGGAATTTATCAGGAGGATACCAGCAACGGGTAGGTATTGCACAAGCTATTATTCATAAGCCGGTTCTTGTTGTGTTGGATGAACCAACTAACGGGTTGGACCCAAACCAGATTGTCGAGATCCGACATTTGATCAAAGAGATTGCGGAAGAACGAACTGTGATTTTATCTACACATATGCTGACAGAAGTGCAAGCTATTTGTGATCATATCCGAATGATTGAAGAAGGACATTTGGTTTTTTCCGGAACGGTAGACGAATTTAATAATTATATTGTTCCGAATAGTTTGCTGGTAACTTTGAAACAGGCTCCACCTTTGAATGAATTGTTACAATTGGAAGGGATTGTTGATGGGGAAGAAATGGGAGATCATCGTTTTCGGTTGAGTTTTAAAGATGTGAATGGCGTGGTGGAACGCTTGGTGGAGACGAGTGTGGAGAAAAAATGGCAGTTAGTAGAAGTTGGGGTTGAAAAAAAATCGTTGGATGCCATCTTTGCCGAGTTATCAAAAAAGAAATAGTCATATTAAAATCAGGGATTTATGAAAATTATATATAGAATAGCTTTAGCGGAGTTACAATCTCTCTTTTATTCTCCGGTAGCTTGGTTGATTCTAATCGTGTTTACAATTCAATGTTCTTTTGCTTTTACGGGAGTAGTGGATGCAAATGTGGTACGGAAAGCTATGGGATATGGTGTTGGTAATCTTACTCTTGATATTTATGCGGGTATGCATGGTTTTTTCAAAACATTGCAAGAGTATTTATATCTGTATATTCCGTTATTGACGATGGGATTAATGAGTGGAGAGCTTAGCAGTGGGTCGATAAAATTGTTGTATTCTTCTCCGGTTCGTAATTCGCAGATTATTTTGGGAAAATACTTGTCTATGCTGGTGTATGGTTTGGTGTTGATAGGGATCATTTGCGTGTACGTGATTTATTCCGCTTTTGTTGTAAAACAACTGGATGTTTCCATGGTTTTGACTGGCTTACTGGGAGTTTATCTGTTGATTTGCGCTTATGCTGCAATTGGTTTATTCATGTCAAGTATTACCTCTTATCAGGTGGTGGCTGCTATGGGGACGTTGGCTATATTTGCTTTGCTGAACGTGATCAAGGGAATAGGGCAAAATATTGACTTTGTACGGGAAATTACTTATTGGTTGTCGATTAACGGTCGTTGTAACGAGTTCGTGCGGGGTATGATTTGTAGTGAAGATTTACTTTATTTTCTGATTGTGATCGTTCTTTTTCTAACTCTTTCTATTTTGCGTTTGAAAGCCATTCGTCAAAAGACACCTTGGAAGATTTCTTTGGGTAAATATACTGCAGTTGTGATAGTTGCTGTGGTTATCGGCTATTTCAGTGCCCGTCCTTCATTAAAATGTTTTTATGATGCGACTCGGACCAAACAACAAACGTTGACAGAGAATAGTCAGAAAATTCTGAATATGGCTGCGGGTGGGTTAACAATGACGACTTACGTGAATTGTCTGGATGAATTTAATTGGACGGGCGAACCGGGAAATAGGTTGTATGATCAGAGACAATTCGAACAATATACTCGTTTTAAACCGGAAATAAAGATGCAATACGTGTATTTCTATGATAAAAGTCAAAATGAAAGACTTTATTCTCTGAATCCGGGACTTACAGATCGGGAAATTATGGTTAAACTAAGTGTAGCACAAGGGCTTGATACAAATATGTACTTGAGACCGGAAGAGCTAAAGCAAATCATTGACTTGTCATCGGAAGATAACCATGTCGTGCGTGTATTGGAACGGGAGAATGGACGAAAAGTTTTTCTTCGGATGTTCCGTGATATGTGGATTTATCCGAGTGAGGCAGAAGTCTCTGCAGCTATTCGTCAATTGGTTGATGATGAGCTTCCTGTTGTGGGATTTTTAACTAGTCACGGGGTTCGGAATAGTGAAAAAGCAGGAGATCGAGATTATCGTTATTTTGTTCAAGAACGGGTTTATCGACGGGCATTGATAAATCAAGGATTTGCTATTAAAAATGTTAATTTGGATGATGAAATTCCAGAACAAGTAAATATTCTTGTTATTGCGGATATGCAGACAGCGCTTTCTCCGGAGGAAATGGAATCTTTGGAAAAATATATTGCTCGAGGTGGTAATTTGATTATAGCGGGAGACGTTGGGCGAGCCTCCGTGATGAATCCTATCATTGCATCTTTGGGTGTTCAATTTATGACAGGGCAGATCGTGCAGCAGAATAAAGACTTTATGATGGATTTGGTTTTTGCCAAACCGCAAGAGGATCTTGGGAATTTGTCTTATATGTTTGATGCATTGGGGGGACGAGTCATCACGATGCCGGGATGTGTGGGATTGAAATATGAACAAAAGCCGGGATTTACGATAACACCTCTTTTAATGAGTGAAACACGGGGATGTTGGAACGAGGTGGAAACAACGAATTTTATAGATGAGGAGGCTAAGTTAAACGTGAATGTAGGGGAGGTTGAACAAGCTTATCCGTTGGCTTTAGCTTTATCCCGGGAGATTGCGGGAAAACAGCAAAAGATCGTGATTTTGGGGGATGCGGATTGTATGAGTAATGCCGAAATGAAGGCAAATCGGGATAGAGTGAATGCCGGTAACGGGATGTTTATACTCGGAATATTTAACTGGCTGACAGATGGAGAGTTTCCGATAGACGTGCGTCGTCCGGCGACTCCGGATAATGATCTTTACGTAGGGGTAGACGGGATGAAGATAACACGTTATACCTTCTGGGGATTTTCGCTCTTGTTAATGGTCGTTTACTTGTGTTTATGGTTCCATAGGAGAGGAAGATGATGAAATATAACATTATGATGTGTATTTGTTGGTTTATGGCCCTGGTGGGCTGTAAATCGACGACTACGGAATTCGGAATAACACTTTTGAATTATCCGGAGGAAGGAAATGTGTACTTGGAATTTGACACGATTAGGTATGAACTAACCTTGGATTCAACGGGTAAATGTGTGATTTTGCTGGACCAATATGGAAGTGGATATGGTGTCGTGAAATGTGGTTACACACAAATACCGGTGTATATCTATGAAGGTGGAGTGTTAAAACTTTCTTTTGACATGAAAGAGCCCATGGAATCTTTGCATTTTGATGGCAGTTTAGCTGAAGAAAATCGTTATTTGAATGATTCTCGGGTTCGGGTTCCGAAACGTGCTGATCAGTTGGATGAGCAGGCTTTTATACAGTGGGAAAATCGTTATTTGGAAGAACGTTATCGTTTTTTGGATTCGTTACATTTGGATGCTCGTTTTGTGCGAATAGAACAGCAACGCCTCTATGCTCTCCATGAATTGGCATTGTGTTATTATTTGATGATGCACCGTTATCAGGTTGACAATTATAAACCTTCAAAAGAATATCTTGCTTATTTATTTGGTGTTATTCGGGAGGATTCTACTCTTCTGAATTTGCAGGAATATCGAGATGCCATGGCCTTGTTGGTGAAAACATTGAGTACTCAGAATATAGACCCATCTGATTTATTATTGATGACTAAAGCTCAGTTGGAATGGATTGATGAGCATCTGAAAGATGATAAAGTCGGTGAATTTTTTGTTTATCAATTGATCATGGCCTACGTGGGAGAGAAAGGAATCGATCATTTCTCGGAGATTTCCCCTGTTTATGAACGTTGGGTAAAGTCCGAACGTTATCGGAATGTATTTGCTGATTTATATGCTCGTTGGGATAAAATAGCTAAGGGAAGGAAAGTTCCGGAAATAGAATTTCTGGACGTGGAAGGGCAGGCGGTAAAATTAACGAATTTCAAGGGAAAATATATTTATATTGATGTATGGGGATCAACTTGTCCTCCGTGTCGTAAAGAATTACCTTTTTTGAAAATGTTGGAGAAAGATTTTGTCCGGAAAAATATTCATTTTTTGAGCGTCTCGACAGATCGAAGCAAACAAGCTTGGATAAAAGCGATTCAAGAGGAGGAACTTGACGGACATTTGTTTGTACCTCAGGATTTGAAAAAGTTCATGGAAGTTTTTCAGATAAAACTGATCCCTCGGTTTATATTGTTGGATCAGGAATTGAATATTATTACAGCTAACATGACGGCTCCTTCAGATTCGGAAACAAAAAAACGTTTGAATCAATTAGAAGGGATTTGATTGTAGAATGAAATTTTTAAAGTATTTATCGAGGAATTGCGGCATCCGAGCAGTAATTCCTCTTTTTTTGTAAATCATTATCTTGGTATGTTATTTTTTTAGTTTAATAAATTAATTAATTTTGTCAAAACGAAGTTCCGGGCGTATTAATGACAATTGCTATATGGCGAATGAACTTTTAGACAATAAGACTTTTGAGGATTTGTTCGAATTGCATTTCACGAAACTGATGGGTTTCGTGTTTAATTACGTGCGGGATGAAGAGGTGGCAAAGGATATTGTTCATGATGCTTTCCTGACGTTGTGGAGTAACCGGAAACGTCTAAATCCGGTTTATCCGGTGAAATCTTATTTGTTCACGTTGGCCCAGAATTGTGCATTGAATTATTTAAGGCATTTGCGTGTGGTAACCGGTAACGAGCAAGCCGTGACTGAATTACTGGAGGCTGCAAATGAGGAATTGGACGATTATGAGAAACGATTGGTGCGTTTGGAGGAAAAATTGGCACAATTACCGGAAAAACAGCGAGAGGTATTGGTAAAATGTGTGGTGGAAGGGAAGAAGTACAAGGAGGTGGCGGAAGAACTGGACATTACCGTGAACACTGTAAAAACGCATATTACCCGCGCCTTGAAATTCTTACGGGATGAATTGCAGGAGGATCTGATCATGCTCCTTTTGTGTCTAAAAGGAATGTAATATTCATGTGTTCAGTTATTTATTTGTTATAGACGGGTGTCTGTAACCAGTATGCTGAATTTTTTTCAAAAAACTTTATTTCTCTTGTCGCCCATTTTTTAGAGGTGCGTGTATTAGCTGTGAAAAATAGAAAGAGATGAAGTATAGCGAGAAAGATATAGAGTTTGCTAATCAGATCCTTACACGTCGAAATGAATTGGATAACGGGCTGGTTGAGGCTTGGATGAGTGATCCGGAACACGTGGAGATGTTGAGGGAATTCGTTGCGATCCGGGAGGAATACACGAACTGGAATTTTGAGGTAGTAAAGGGAGAAGAGCGGGAACGTTTACATCAAGCCATTAGTCGGAAGAAAAAACGTCAACTGGTTATGCGCTGGTCCGTGGCGGCATCCGTCGTGTTGTGTGTTGCGTTAAGTGTATTGTATTTGTGGAATGATTCCTATTGGGCTTTTGAACAAAAATTTCCTCAACAGGTTAATTTAACCCAGCATAAAATGGCTAACGTGGAATTGATTTTGGCAGATGGTAAGCGTGTCCTGTTGGACGGTTCCGGACGACAAATTCAAGATCATGGCGTATCCGGTATCAAAGATGATTCTTTGCAGGGATTGACTTACGTGCAAGCAAAGGCGTTGGATGAAAACGTGACGGAAGTTTTATACAACACGCTGAAAGTTCCGACGGGAGGTTTTTATCAATTAGAACTAAGTGATGGAACCCGGGTTTGGTTGAATGCCGAATCGGAACTACGGTTTCCTGTACAATTCGGTGTGGGGAAACGGGAGGTGTATTTAAGGGGAGAGGCATATTTTGACGTGCGAAAAGATACATCCCGACGTTTTGTTGTTCATCTGAGAGAGTCGAATGTTACCGTGCTGGGAACTTCGTTTAATGTTAAGGCGTATGGGGATGAAGACTATATATATACCACGTTGGTGGAGGGGCAGGTGCGGTTTACCTCGGAGAAAGAACATGAAGAGGTAACTTTGCGGCCGGGTATGCAGAGTGTTTTGAACTTGAAATCGGGCAAAACAGAATTGAAAGAGGTGGAGGTCGAGCAATTCACGGCTTGGCGGCAGGGACGTTTTGTTTTCCCTTCTACAACCCTGGGAGACTTGATGTGTCAGTTGAAACGGTGGTATGATATTGATGTGGTTTATCTGGCTCCGGAGGCAAAAGGTTATGAATTCCGGGGAGCGATTAACCGGGATATGGATTTGAAAAACGTGTTAGCTATCGTGGAAAAAACGAGTAATGTTATTTTTGATATAAATGGACGAACAATAAAAGTGACAATAAAAAGTAAGTAGGAGAAAAAACGAGGATTGCCGTCAACAACCCTCGTCTGATTCTCCAAAAGAGAACCTCAATAATTAATTTGAAATTCAAAGTTATGAAAAAAAAGTTTAGTTTGTGCCATTCCGGTACATACAGGGGATTTTTTAACCTATTCCATGGTGTGAGGGTTATGATATTCCTGATGCTGGTGGGGTTAACCCACGTGTCGGCAACGGCTTCCAGTCAGAATGCAGTTATTAATCTGAAATTAAAAGATGTCAGCTTGGAAGAGGCCGTCCGAAGTGCGGAAAAACAATTAAAACAGGATTTCTTTTTTAATAAACAGGAGATTGATGTGAATAAGAAAGTGTCCGTTGATCTGGAGAATGCCTCGGTAGCCGACTTCGTTCGATTGGTGTTCGGACAGAATTTCGGATACGAATTGGTCGATAACGTGATTGTTGTTTCTCGAAAACCGGCAACACAGGTGAACGTGAAATCCGTGGAGATTTCGGGTAAAGTGGTGGACAAGGACAACGCTCCGCTTCCGGGGGTAACCGTTCTGGTGAAAGGTACCAGTTTAGGTACGGCCACGGATATAAACGGAACCTATAAATTGTCTATCCCGGATCAACAGTCGATCGTGTTGGAATTCTCGTTTGTCGGGATGAAAACGAAAACGGTGACTTACACGGGACAGAAGGAGATCAACGTGGTGTTGGAAGAGGATGTGAGTGAAATGGAAGAGGTGGTAGTGACCGGTTACCAGAAAATCGAACGTCGTAAGTTGACGTCTTCAATTACCACGGTGGATATGGACCGTTTGCGTATGGTGAATCAGCCGAGTATTGATAAATTATTACAAGGGCAGGTACCGGGTATGACGATCGTGAGTACTTCAGGGGCTCCGGGAGCCGTTCCACAAATACGAATCCGGGGAACATCCACGATTAGTGGTAACGTTCAACCGTTATGGGTGGTTGATGGAATTATTCTTGAAGATCCGGTGGATGCTAATGTCGATGATCTTCTGAACAATAGAAATTTGATCGCATCCGGTATCGGAGGCGTGAATGTGGATGATATAGAATCGATCAACGTTTTGAAAGATGCCGCGGCAACTGCTATTTACGGGACGCGGGCTGCTAATGGTGTTATCGTGATCACCTCTAAAAAAGGTACGGCTGGTAAAACTAGGGTGACTTACAACGGGAGTATCACGATCGGTATGCGTCCGAAATTGAAAGATGCTTACATGATGAATTCCAAGGAACGTATTGACGTGAACATGGAGATGTTGGAAAAAGGGTTGTTAAAGGCCTCTTCCAATAGTGCCGGCCAATATGGTACTGTTTCCGATTTTGAACGTTATTTTATAGATGTACATGATCATAAGATGAGTTGGGAACAATTCCAGGATAGAGTGAATCAGTTGGAAACCGTGAATACGGATTGGTTTAAATATCTTTTCCGAAATTCGATAACCCATCGTCACAGTATTAGTATTTCCGGGGGATCGGAAACCACGACGTTTTATCTTTCCGGTAGTTATATGGATGAGCAGGCAACTGCTAAAAGCGTGGGAATGGATACCTATACAATGGCAGCAAAGGTGTTCACCAAGTTAAGACATAATTTGAGAATCGGGGGAATGTTGGACGTGAATATGCGTAATAACAAGAGTTTCTTTGCGTCCGATTCACGTGAAAATCCTTACGAATGGGCGATCTACACGACCCGGGCTCATAATGCTTATGATGAGAATGGTAATTTCAATTACATGTATTATAATGATTTGAAATTTAACTTCTTGGAAAATCGGGAGCAAGCTTGGAGACGATCCAAAAGTTTCGGGTTGAAGGGAACCGTGGATATCGAATGGAAGATATTGCCGGATTTGACGTTCAGCAGTTTATTCTCTTTCTCTAAATCGAACACGACTGATGTGGATGTTGCAACAGAGGATAGTTATTTTGTTCGTGCCCGTCAGAAAGATATGTATGATAATACCACTTTCGAACCGGTATGGCACGATGGCGGGTATCGTCAGAGTAAGGGAACGAATAATAGTTCGATCACTTTCCGTAACCAGATTTCATATATGCCCGTTATCAACGAAGATCACCGTTTCGATGTGATGGTCGGTCAGGAAATACGGACTTCTAAATATGAGGAAGAGACTACTCAAATTTACGGTTATGCTCATGATCGGGGACATCAACAAATTCTGCAATTGGATTTGATGGTAAAATTAGGTGTTCCTTACTGGACTGAGAACCTGAATGAAACGGCGGCTGTTTCCTGGTTCGGGGTGGCCGGTTACACGTATAAGAATCGCTACACGATCAGTTTCAATGCTCGTACAGATGGTTCTAATCGTTTCGGGATGAAAACAAATGACCTTTTCCAACCGCTTTGGTCTGTTGGGTTTAATTACCAGGTGAAGGAAGAAAACTTCTTGAGAGACGTGAAATGGTTGACTTATTTAACCTTGAAAGGTTCTTACGGTAGTCAGGGAAACGTGGCAGATGCTTATTCTGATTTAGTAGCGAAAGTGGGTACGATTGACGCTGTTAAAAACGAAAATTATTTGGTTATTTCTGCCCCGAAGAATCCGAATTTGAAATGGGAAAAGAATTATTCTACTAACTTAGCTTTGGAGTTCGGACTATTTAATCGTAGAATAGCCGGTACGTTGGAATATTACTACAAAAAAGGAGTTGATTTACTTGGAAGTAAACAAGTATCGTTGGTATCCGGGTTCTCGTCGGTTTCTGTAAACTGGGCATCTATGAAGAATACCGGTTGGGAGCTTTCTTTAAACACGATAAATCTTGATATGGATGGATTCCGTTGGACCTCTAATTTCAATTTTGGTTATAACTATAATGAAATACTGGATGCGTATTCAACCCCGACATATAGTTCTATGACTAATGCTCAGCGGACAGATTATGCATCTGCCGCTATCGTGGGTAAACCGATTAACGGATTGTGGTCATATAAATATGCCGGATTGAATGAAGAGGGACGTGCCCAGTTCTATGATGAGAAAGGGGAGAAAGTTCTGAAGGGGATGAATAATGTTGAAGGATTGGAGTATTCCGGTACGACTATGCCTTTGGTTCAAGGTGGTTTTACCAACACGTTTATGTATAAAAATGTGACGTTATCCGTGCTGTTAGTTGGAAACTTTGGAAACGTGATTCGTTTACGGAACATGACGGATGGACAGGCTTTTGCTTACCCGGAGGCAACACAAAATATGTCTAAGGAGTGGGCCTCTAGGTGGAGAAAACCAGGAGACGAGGCGTTCACGGATGTGCCGAGACTGGAGGCGAATGAGTTTGATGATGCCGTTTTCTATCCCTACCCGTCAAATGGAACGATGTATAATAACAGTGATTTAAGAACGGTGAAGGGCGATTTCGTGCGGTTGCAGAATATCTCCTTGAGTTATGACTTGAATTTGAAAAAACTACGAGATTTAGGTATTCAGAACATTCGCTTTATGTTACAAGGAAATAACTTGCATGTGTGGAAGGATTCGAGGTTAAAAGGACAAGATCCTGAGGCAACGGGAGCTGTCATGAAATATGGATCAACGAGTAGTGCTAATGTTTCTTTTGGGAACACGTATTTGCCATTGTCGCGTACATATTCGTTCTCGCTATCTGTGCAATTTTAATATTATTGATTATGAAAAAAATATTATATACTCACGTGTTGATGCTACTTACGTTGTTTAGTAGTTGTGATTTACTGGATATAAAGCCGGTGAACAGTATGTTACCGGTTAGCGTGGAAGATTTCGAATCTGTTTTATTGGGTGGGTACCCGCGGTCGAATTTCTTTATTAATACCGATTTGGCTACTGATAACGTGTATGCAAACCTGAATGCTTCGGCTGCTGTAACGAAATCATACGAACCGTGGTTTATCTGGGCGGCAACGCATCAATATAACGGAGCCGAGGATGGTTACTGGCAACAGTTGTATCAATCAATATTTTATGCAAACACGGTATTGGATGAATTTGCAGGAAAGACACCCTCTGCCGAGGAAAAAAATTTGTTTGAAACGGTAAGAGGTGAGGCTTATGCTTTGCGTGCCTATTGTTATTTTTATTTGGTGAATCTTTACGCTGAGAATTATGCAACGGAGAATCTGGAGAAACCCGGTGTTCCGATGCCATTAAGCGCTACGGATGTACATCAGAATACGCAGAATAACGTTCGTGTTGTGGTAGGTAAGGTATGGGAACAAATTGAGAAAGACTTGGATGAAGCAACCAAAGATTTGCAAGGGAAGGAAAGTAAGAGTAAGTATCGTTTTGATTACATTGCCTTGCAGGCTTTTAAGGCTCGAGTTTATTTGTTCATGAATAAATATGAAGAGGCAATTGAGGCGGCTTCGTACGTGATTGATGCCAAAGCTTTGTTTGATATGAACGAGATCCAGTCTTATTTGGACGGGTTGGATAAAATTTCGAACGCGTTCAGTTATAATTACGGGTTTATAGACACGGATTACCGGAATGAGGTGTTGTTTTTCGTGGGAGGTAAAGCTAACAATAACCCGTATTATTATTACAAAACTCGGTTTAAACCGGCAGAAGAATTACTAAATCTCTGCAAACGTGATCCCAATACGGTCGATTACAGGCGGTATATATTCGAATCAAATGCCGATCCGGAAAGTGCTGATTACGTGGAACAGGGACCGACCGTGTACCGGATGTTTGCTACCCAACAAAGTGATTGCTATTATATCGGGTTGAAATTGAGCGAGGCTTATGTAACTCGAGCGGAGGCGTATGCCCGGACAGGCGAGAAAGACTTGGCTATTGCTGATTTGAATCGTCTTTTGGTGACCCGCATCAAGAAGGAGGATTATGTTGCGTTGGATAATGCTAATTTCACGGATGAGACTGCTTTGCAAAGAGTATTGGAAGAACGTCGGGTTGAGTTGGCATTTGACGGTGGAATGCGTTGGCTTGATTTGAGAAGATTGGGAAAACCGAGAATTCAACATGCATACGAGAACGGGCAAGTGTACACGCTGGAGCAGGGAGATTTGCGCTACGTGTTGCAAATTCCGGAATCGGAACAGTTGAATAGTCCCAATATGCCGTTGAATCCTAGATAAACAGTTGGTTTAATATTTATAAATATAGAATATCATGATAAAAGCTAGAAATATCTATTTGTTGTTGACCGCTCTCGTGTTATTTTTGAGTGGTTGTGACAAGGAAAATAAATTGTCACCGACGGAAGATTTGGGGATTGTCGATATGTTTTCCCCGGATGAAAATGCCGATCCCCGGGTGAAAGCGATGTATAATGATTATGGGGTTTGGGTACGTACTTATTTTAGTAGTATTGACGAACTGACAAATTCAATTTTGGCTGAAGATGCTATTGTCGCCATGCGTGGGGCGGAGAATTTGGAGGAAGAAAAGATTCCGGAAGTATTAAATTATTCAGAAGCGTTGCTAAGTAATGTATCTAAAGAGTATGCCAATTCATTTTTCCCGTTAGAGTTTTTCTACGTGAAACAATATGGCGCTCTTTATTGGATTTATCCCGTGAAAGCGTTGGGACGTAGTCGCTTAATCCTGATGTGGCCCAATACCACGGATGGTGCTATTCCGGTGACAGATCCGGTGAACCATTATTATCAGGATTCCGTGTTGACTTCCGAGGTGTGGAGAAAGTTGGGTTCAATGATTGTGGCCCGCATGGAAGAACCCTTGAAGGAGTTCGTGGCCGGTGGTAAGGCTTATGATGATGGTGAGGCTTACGAGAAATTGGGTAACGAGTATGACAAGGATGAGGAGGCATGGAAAGAGGAAAATCCGGATGCGGATGATGAAGACGAAGACGAGGTGAACAGTCGTCCGTACGTGATCAAGTACAAAAATGCCGTGGCCGAGTTGTGCCGGAACGGGGGATATATCACGGGAGGAAGTTCTCGTTCTTTCGAGGGGGACTTCTCGGAATGGTTACGTTTACTCGTGATGGAGTCATACGAGAATATCAAGAAGGATTACTTGGATAATAGTAAATCGAGAGCATTGAAATACGAGATTATAACTAAGTATTTCAAGGAGTACGGTTGGGATATTCAAGCTGCGGGAAATAAGTACCGGACGGAATTTGACAAGTACAAGGCGTCATTACCCGACGAGGATTAACACGTTAATTTTCAGTGAATGAAAAGGATAATTTTAATGTTGTTGTGTTGTTTGTCCCTCACCTTACTGTGGGCGCAAGAGGGGGTAAGATTCGAGACGCTTACTTTCAAGGAGGCCTTGCAGAAAGCGAAGGAAGAAAATCGTTGGATTTTCTTGGATGCCTACATTTCCTGGTGTGGTCCCTGTAAGGTGATGGCAGAACAAGTTTTTACGCTAGCGAAAGCGGGAGTGTTTTTTAACTCCCGTTTCGTGAACGTGAAGTATGACATGGAGAAGGGGGAAGGCCCAGAGTTGGCAAAAAAACTTGGTATCGGGGCGTATCCGACCTTCGTGTTGATTCGGCCGGATGGTGTGGTTCATGATAAGTTGGTTGGCGGGATGGATGTTGATGGAATTATTCAACGGGTGGAACATTCCATGAAACAGACGGAGACCGTAGGAACATTAGCCGTTCGCTATGAACAAGGCGAGCGGGATAAGGATTTTTTGTTGAAGTACTTACGGGCTTTGTCGGATGCGAGTGAGGTTCGCCGGTTGAGAGAGGTTGCCGGAATTTTATCCGGGCAGTTGACGGATATTGAGAAGATTGACTCCACGTGTTGGATTTTGTTTGATAATAATGATTTGGCTCCGTTTCATTCTGAGAATTATCGGTTTTTACTGGCGCATAGAAAACAATTCAGTCAACAGGTAGGACAGGAAAAGGTTGACCGACGTTTAGGGATGCTTTACACGGGTGTTTTGTCATCCATTGTTTGGGGGCGTGACACGAAAACAACATTTGCTGATGTACAGGAGATCGGGAAAGTGATTCGGACGTTGAAAACGGATGATAAAAAACGATTGTTAGCGTACGTGAGCTTGGCTAATGCTTACAAGGAAAAGAATACCAGTGAATTGTTGAAAATCAGTAAAAAGGCATTTCCAGTTTTCTCTGATGCTGACGTGATGATGATGGTAATGCCCGTATCGGTCTATTTCCGTACCCAAGAGGATAAAGCGGCGTTGAGAGAATTTATACCGGTGGGGAGGACTGTTGTTCCAAATCTGAAAATACAGGAAAATGTAAACTACGTGACCTATTATTTTGACGAGTTG
This sequence comes from Butyricimonas sp. BSD2780061689_150309_C8, assembly GCF_015560935.1. Lineage (NCBI taxonomy): Bacteria > Pseudomonadati > Bacteroidota > Bacteroidia > Bacteroidales > Odoribacteraceae > Butyricimonas > Butyricimonas sp. BSD2780061689_150309_C8. The sequence continues at coordinate 142,389 of NZ_JADMSV010000005.1, read as the reverse complement.
GAAAAGCAGATGTAGGGTTGAATGTTGCTTTTTGGATGGACCGTGTGGTGGTTGGGTGGTCCGGGATTCCCCGGATCACTTTTTTCATGTCTTAGGACAAGGAATTACTTTTTGCTATTTGAGAAATAATAAGTGCTACTATAGTATATTGAAAGAAACCGTTTAAGTCTTGATTATGTAGGGATATAGATAGAAACGGGGAGGACTTTTGGGATGCATGAAGGTGATGAAGACGAGATAAGTCGTTCGTATCTCGTTTTTATCTTGTCTTTGTCTCGTCTTTAAGGGACTTACTGGGTATGATAATGATTGTTCATCAGTTGGAAATACCCGCATCCGGCGTGAGGAAAAATATTTAGTAGGTTAACTTGTTTTTGGGTAAATATTGTTATAATCAATGTTATAGCTTACATCTTGTCGCTATGTGTTCGTTATCCTATCGTTGAAACTGGCTTCTATAGGAACGAAGAGATAACGAAAGGAAATGGGAGGGATAATAGTAGGATGTAAGCTTGGGTAGGGAGGAAGACAAAAGATAAGATGGAAAAGAATCGAGAGAGTTGAGTGTTGTTTTTAAGGTGAACATTGTGAAAAATAAGGCTTGATGGTTGATAGGTTTGAATTATTTTATATTTTTGGAGATCAATAAATGAACGTTTATTGCGAATTTAAATTGCATGAGACAAGGAAATAGTTGGGTAAGATAAATGATTGGTGTAGAGAGGTATGATAAATATAGGCTTGCTGAAAAATGGTAAATATTCTCATATCAAGCGATTTTTTTAAACGTTCATTTATTGATTTGTGAATAGTGGATTAGTTAAGACGTAACAAGTTGGATGTGAATTTAAATGAGGATCGGTCGTATGTTTCGGGATTGCGGAGGCGAGATACCCGAATTTATGAGATCGTATTTAAAAAATACTATCAGCCACTTGTCGTGTTTGTTGTGCGTCATGTTGGGGATGAGGATGTTGCAAAAGATATTGTACAGGATATTTTCTTTAAATTATTTGAAAGCAGTCGTTCTCTACCTGATAATTTCCAGCTAAAATCATGGTTTTATAAGGTTGCCCGTAATGCAGCAGTGGATTATCTTCGCCATTTGCAAGTGGAGGATAAATATAAATTCTTGATGGCAGAGGCCATGATTAGTGTTCCTGATGTGGATGAAGAGATTGATGAGCAAGTGTATGATAAAGTGAATTTAGCTATAGAGAGCCTACCGAAACAATGCAGGTTGATTATTAAATTGAATGTACTGGAAGGAAAGAAGTATCATGAGATTGCAGAAGAATTAGGAATCACGATTAACACGATTCGTACACAGGTGTCTAGGGGGTATAAAAAATTGCGAGAAATTCTTGCAGAAGAGGTGGATACCTCTATTCTGGTTTATATGTTTCTGAAAAACAAATAGCTCTATTTGTTTGTATCGTTAGGGTATTTGCAGGATATTTTCGTTATAGTTTCTTTCGTGTCTCGCTAAGAGGTTAACGATAGGTCAATGATACAGATTGTGGATTTTTATTTGATTTTATCTTGAAATTAAATGAATATATCAGTGAGACTTGTTTACAAGTATTACGAGAGATGGATGAAGTTCTTCAAAAAATATTTTTCATTTTATCTGAAAAAAGTTGAAATTTTTGTCACACAAAATAAATGACTCTTCGTTATAGGGATGTTATTAAGGTAAAAACCATGAAAGACAACACAATATCAGCTAGTTTGATTTATCGGAAGATCGAGGGAAAGCTTTCCGTCGTGGAGGAGGAACGTTTTGAGGCATGGCTGAAAGAAGGACAGGAACATCGGGAATACTACGAGCGAATGAGGAGAATGTATCAACAGGAAAATGTGCAGGATGTTGGGATTGGGGGGATTCAGGATGTCTGGGCGGTGTTTGAAAAGCGTGTGCAAGGACAGCGGAAGATTGAAAGGAAACGGCGTTGGATGTGGGTAATGAGTGCTGCGGCAGCTGTGGCGATCGTGCTTTGTTGTTGTTTGTTCGTGTACTATCGGGCAAATACGGAACAAAAAGTAAACGTAGCGGTACAAAAAATTGTTCCGGGACAATACAATGCCGTGTTGGAAATGGCGGACGGGTCCACGTATCAGTTAGGGGAACAGCAATATTCTTTACAAGAGAAAACAGGAAATCAAATTAAGGTGGATAGCACGTTATTAAGTTATCTGCCTGTGAATAAGAGATCTGATGTACTTCAAGATATTGTATATAATAAGCTGAGCGTTCCCAAGGGAGGCGAATATCGGATCGAGTTGGAAGATGGGACAAAGGTATGGATTAATTCAGCCTCTCGTTTACGCTATCCGGTTGTTTTTTCTAGTAATTCCCGGGAGGTGTATTTGGAGGGGGAAGCTTATTTTGAGGTACAGCGAGACGTGGATCGGCCTTTTATTGTTCATTCCGGGGAGCAGAAAGTGACGGTGTTGGGAACAAGTTTTGGAATTAGTTGCTATGCTAGCGAGGCAAATGATTATACAACGCTGGTTTCCGGAAAAGTGAAAGTCGATTTTGAGCGGGGAAAGCAAAGTTTCATGTTGGAACCGGGAATGCAAGTGGCGTATAATAAAGAAAGCGGGATTGCGATTGAGAAAAAAGTGGATGTGGCGGAGTTTGTAGCTTGGAAGAATGGTAAATATATTTTTAATCAGAAACGTTTGGAGGATATTCTGTCCACTTTGTCCAGGTGGTATGATTTCGAGGTCTTCTACCGGAACGAGGATGTGAAAGAGGTTTTATTTTCAGGAGAGTTAAGACGATTTGATGATTTCAGTTACTTGTTGCGATTAATCGAGCGCACGAGTGACGTGAAGTTTGTTATAGATAAAAAAGTAGTACAAGTAATGAGATAAATAACGAAACAGGAGAATACGGCAATATCCTCCTGTTACATATAAGCCGGCAAGCTTATTTGATTGTTTAATTTTGATTTTACAAATTTATGAAAAAAAGAGGTAAACTGTACACACCTTTTCAAAAAAGGTGGTGTCAAAAAATTCTTTTATTGATGAAACACCTTTGTATTTTTTTGTTCGTGTTCAATTTTGGATTGAATGCAGCGGTTCACTCGCAGAACCAGCGAGTAAGTATTGAGTTAAGAAATGCGAGTATCGAGGACTTGATCGTGGCGATCAAAAGCCAGTGTGACATGGGCTTCTTGTACGATTACAACAAAACGAAATCCGTGAAAAATATCACGGTTAACATGCAAAATGTGTTGTTGTCTGACGTGTTAACAAAAGCGTTGGCTGGTACAGGTTTCGTGGCGGAGATCGAGAATAATATGATTATTATTAAAGAGGCTCCCCAAAATCAACAAAAAGAGGCCAGGACGATTAAAGGACGGGTGACGGATAGTAAAAAAGCCCCTCTACCGGGCGTGACTGTTCTGATCAAGGGATCGTCTATCGGGGTGGTGACGGACACAGCTGGAATGTATAAGGTTACGTTGCCGGATCAGAAAGATATCACGTTGTTGTTTTCTTTTATCGGAATGATTTCTAAAGAGGTGAAAGTTGGGAATCAGAAGGAGATTAACGTGATTCTGGAGGAAGATGTGGAAAAATTGGATGAAGTGGTCGTGACGGGATATTCTAATATTAAAAAATCAAGTTTCACGGGAAATGCTACGGCAGTGACGAGGGATGAATTAATGAAAACTAATAATAAAAATATCATTAGTGCGATTCAAGCTTTTGACCCGTCTTTCCGAATTCGTGAAAACTCATTGTGGGGATCTGACCCGAATGCCTTACCGGAGTTTAATATTCGTGGAGAATCCAGTATCGGAATGAAGAAAGGATTGGATATAGAACAGATGAAACAGGAGCAGCATACGGATTTGAAGGATAATCCGAATCTTCCGATATTTATTATGGATGGTTTTGAGGTGGATGTACAGAAAGTGTATGATATGGATATGAACCGGGTGGAAAGTCTTACAATTTTGAAAGATGCTGCCGCTACGGCGATGTATGGATCTCGTGCAGCAAATGGGGTTGTGGTTATCACGACAATAGCTCCAAAGCCGGGACAACTGATGGTTAGTTATAATGGAACTTTTTCGTTGGAATTGCCTGATTTATCTGATTATAATGTTTGTAATGCAGCGGAAAAATTAGAATTGGAACGTTTGTGTGGAGTATATGAATCGGATAATGAAAGCCTTGCAACAGAGTATGAGATGGAGTATAATAATCTATTACAACAGGTATTGAGAGGATACGATACAGATTGGATGGCTCAGCCATTGCGGAATGCGTTTAACCATAAGCATAGTATTTATGTGGAGGGGGGTGTTGAGAGTATTCGTTACGGTGTCGATTTGAAGTATGAAACAAATGGTGGGGTTATGAAGGATTCTTATAGAGATCGTATGGGTGCGGGCTTAACTTTAGATTATCGTTATAAGAAGTTACAGATTCGTAATTATATTTCTTATAATTCTACACGTTCACAGGATTCTCCTTATGGTAGTTTTAGTCAATATGTTGATATGTTACCTTATCTGCGAATTCGTGATGATGAAGGTAAATTGATACAATCTTATTCGTTTGCACGAAGATCAGATGTTGCCAATCCTTTGTATCAAGCTACTTTAGATAGTTATAGCGGAAAGTCAACTTATAATGAGTTAATAGATAACTTTAATGTTAATTGGTATTTAGCTGAAGGTCTGCAATTCAAAGGCCAATTTAGTATAACGAAGACTGATACAAAAACAGAATCATTCAGAGATCCGCGAGACCCGTATTATCATGGTTCGCAAATATTCCCAATCGAAGAACAAGGGCAGTTAGATCGGGATTTATCTGAGGGATATAATTGGACGGCTAAAGGACTTTTTTTGTATAATCGTCAATTTAAGAAACATTTTATAAATGCGACAGCTGGAATTGAAGCAGTTGAATCACATTCTTCCTCTAATCGTATGACTTTTACTGGTTTCCCGATGGGAAGTGTACATAGCTCTGAATTTGCTGCTAAGCAGGATGAGAAAACAAAACGCAATGAAACGAATTCTCGTTTATTTGGATTATTAGCGAGTGTAAACTATTCATATAATGATATTTATCTTTTTGATGGTTCTTGGAGAATGGATGGTTCATCCCAATTTGGTGCAGATAAACGTTTTGCGCCCTTTTGGTCTGTAGGAGCAGGTATGAATATTCATAATTACAATTTTTTGAGAGATAATGGAATGATTACTTTGTTGAGAATTCGTGGATCTTATGGAAGTACGGGGAAGGTGAATTTTCCTTCTTATACAGGAGTAACTACATATTCAATGGATAGTGATGCTTGGTATTATACAGGACCGGCTTCTTATCTTTATTATTTGGGGAATGAGAAATTGAAATGGGAGACAACGAATACTTTGGATGCCGGAATCGAATTCGGTTTGTGGGATGGAATTTTGGATGTAAAAGCAAATTATTACCATAAGGAAACTGAAGATATGATTGATGAGACATCAATTCGTCAGTCTTCAGGCTTTACAACTTATTATTCAAATGCTGGAACTGTTGTTAATAAAGGTTTTGAGTTTGACTTGAGGGCAACTTTGTATAGAGATAAAGATTGGATGGTTACGGTAATTGGAAATATTGCGACGAACCATAATGAGATTACAAAATTAGGTAAAGCTGCGGAAGCTTATAATAAAGCTTTGGATGAGAATTATAATAATTTGAATGATTATGGTTATTATGCAGATTTGCGTAGTGCTCCATTGAAAAGATATACGGTTGGAGCATCAACTACTGCTATTTATGCTGTTCGTTCTGCTGGTATTGATCCTGCTAGTGGTAAAGAAAAATTTATCAAAAAAAATGGAACTAGTACATATACTTGGGATGCAAATGATCAAGTTGTTGTGGGAGATGAAACTCCAGATGCACAAGGAGCTTTTGGTTTTAATGTTTCTTATAAAGGTTTCTTTTTGAATGCTTCTTTCCTTTTCCAATGGGGAGGGCAGACTTATAACGAGACTTTGATCAATCGGGTGGAGAATGCTGATATTACTGGTAAGAATGTAGATAAACGAGTATTGGCCGAACGTTGGAAGCAACCGGGAGATCGGGTTCCTTATTATGACATTCGAGAGAAACCTTATGTACGTCCGACTTCTCGTTTTGTACAAGATTATAATTATTTATCTTTTAATAGTCTCTCTATAGGGTATGATTTCCCGGTGACGTTAATAAGTAAATGGCGTTTAGCTTCTTTGGGATTACGTTTTAATGCTAATGATTTAGGACGTTGGTCTAGTGTAAAAGAAGAACGAGGGATCAGCTATCCTTATGCCAAGAATTATAGTTTAACCTTGAATGTTAGATTCTAAAAATAAAAAAGATGAAAATACATATAAAATTATTATTATTTGCTACGGTTTTTATTCTTTCATCTTGTGAAAGTTGGCTGGATTTGAAACCTATAACACAGGCGACAGAAGAACAGATATTCAGTACAGCTGAAGGGTATCGTTCGACTCTGAACGGATTGTATAAGAATATGGGAAAAGCTTCTTTGTACGGAAAAAATTTAGCTTTTGCGATGTTAGACGGTTTTTCTCAACAATATGATTTGAGTCCTGAGAATAATGTTATGACAGAGTATCAAGCTTATGGTAAAATGGATTATGGGCAAACTCAAGTGGCTTCTCGGATAGAAGAGACTTGGTTGGCTGCTTATAATGTTGTAGCTAATGCCAATAATTTGATACAAAATCTTGTCGAAAATACAACTCCAGAATTATTTGAATTTGGAGAGATGGAACGAAATATGATTTTGGGAGAAGCGTACGCTTGTCGGGCGTTGGTGCAGTTTGATATGTTACGGTTATTTGCTCCGGCTCCAATAAGTGATGATGGTGCAAATTATGTTCCTTATGTGGAACAATATCCCAATATTCAGCCAGCAGGAATATCTGTAAATGAATGTATAGATAAAGTTATTGCAGATCTAGAAAAAGCAAAAGAACTTGTTTATGATTTTGATACTTCAGCACTTGCAATGAATGCTGTGTGTACGGGAGATGCTCGTTTTTATAATAAATTTCCTTCTTTTACCACGCTGGCGAGTACTCCAAGAGCATTGTCTGATTTTTTTAAAGGGCGGGGGTATAGATTGAATTATTATTCGATGACGGCTTTACTAGCTAGAGCTTATCAATATGCAGGAAAATATGATGAGGCATTTGAGGCCGCTGATGAAGTGTTGAAATTTAAGTATGAGGCTAGTCAGTGGGATAAATTCACGTTTTATGAATTTAAAACAACAGGGATAATGTCTGGGGCAGATAATAGTTTTGCGACTTTTGAAGGTAAGTCTAACTTGCGTTTAGTTGATAATTTGATTTTTGCTTTATATAATGAGAAGGCTTATGAAGAATTGAATTTAGGTATGCATTTTTTGAAAGAATCTAAGGGAGCCGGAGCCCAATACTTTGTGGTAAGAGTAGATGATATTTTTAAGTCCAGTAAGGGAATTGATGAATCGGTAAGTGATATTCGGCATACCAAAATGATATTTTTAGCTAATAATAAGCAACCTGTTTCCGGTAAATGGTTTTGTCATGAGGATGAGGCTATGCGTAGTAAAAATGTGACAATTCTTCCTGTTATTCGTGCTACGGAAATGCAATATATTATGGCTGAAAGTTATGCTCGGAAAGGAAATTGGACAGATGCAGCCCGAATATTAAACGACATTCGTCAAGCGAGGGGATGTTGGGATGATGTTTCTTTTAGTCGTTGGGATGATTTTGTGAAAGAACTAATTATCGATGCTCGTAGGGAGTGGATTTCTGAAGGACAATTATTCTATCTCTATAAACGATTGAATGCAGAAGTAGATTTTGGAAAAGGAATAAAACGTTCTTTTAAACGTCAAGAGGCTGTTGTGCCCATGCCGGAAAGTCAATCAATGTAAAACTTAAAATGAAGTGAGATGAAAAAACTATATATTGTATTGGTAGTCTTGTTCGTCGTTGTATTTGGGGCATGTGACGAAAGAGAGATCGAGGTTTTTACAGATGGAAATGAAATTTATTTTGAGAAATTTTATATAAATGAAGTATATCCTGGCTTGGCTCAGGCTGATTCCACTGTGGCTTCCTTTTTCTTTTATCCTGATGGAACACAAAATATTGAAGCTCCTTTGGCAATATTACTTTCCGGTGACTCTTTAAAGGAAGACCAAACGTTTCGGTTGAAAGTTGTTGAAGAAGAGACAACTGCAAATGCTGATGAATATACAATTGATCCAGAATACACGTTTCATACAAATACTATCAGTAAGGATTCTAATGATATAAGAGATGTGATTTATATAAAATTTCATCGTAGTACTCGGTTGGAGGTGATGGAGAATGGAGTAACTTTAGTTGTGGAGATTATTCCTAATGAAAATTTGAAATTGGGACAGGTTGAACGTACTCGGGCTAAATTAATTTTAACGACAGCGACAGCAAAACCGACATGGTGGAATGATGAAGTGACAAGCAATTTATTAGGAGATTATTCTACTAAAAAGTATAAATTGTTTTTGAATGAGATTGATAAAAAAGCGGAGATGAGTGAAGAGTTGATACGAGAGCATCCAGATAAGGCAATTCAATTGACATTAGAGTTTAAAAATTGGTTATTACGGCAAAATCCAGTGATATTGGATGAGGACAATGAACCAATGGAGGTTGCGTTATAATTTTTTTATAGATTATTTTATGAAGACGAAATATATATTACTGTCGTTATTTTCTGCTTGGTTGTTAGCAGGATGTTTTGAGGATGAGGGAAATTATTCCTATCTGCCGGAATCAGCTCCAACTTTCTTGTTTAAATCGCCTAATCATATTTATTGTTATGAAGATGATACAACGATTATGAAAGGGAGTTTTCGTTTTAATACTGCAGATTCTTTGGAGAGAATGGCTGATTTGAGTTATGAATGGAAGCTTAATGGGGTTGTCTTATGTACTGAAAAAGATTTTAATGTGCCAACAAATGAGGCAATGGATAAGTTAGGATTGACTGAATATCCATCATCATTTTTGACCGGAACTTATAGTGTGATAGAAAATTCCACAGGCCTACGGTATATGACGAAGGTGTTATATAATTTTATTCCTAAATATGGTAAGGGGAATTGGATGATTCTTTCTAAAGACGGGGAAAATTCAAAACTTTCTTATCAGCGATTGATAAAGAAAAATAATGGGAATAAGGTGGATACGACTTTTGAGAATACAATCGGGATTTTTCAGAAGATGAATGGAGAAATAATTCCTGGAAATCCTCGGAAGCTATTAGACCATTTGGCTCCTTCTATTTCTGTTTATTCATTAGCGACATTAGTACTTACTGATAAGGTTGCCTATGAAGTTAGTAATGAAAATTTGAAAAAAGCTAGTGATTTGAAAGATGAATTTTTAGATGGAACACCGGCGAATTTTAGTATTGTAGATGCTTTTTATTCCAATCGGATTACTTTTTTGGTGGCGGAAGATGGACGTTTGTTTCGTCGATTGTTTTCAGAAAATTATTTAGGGGGAAAATTCTTGACAGAACCTTATGAAATAGATAGTAAGGGATATGAAGTTGATTTTATAGGTAATGGACAAACAAGTAACTGGACTTCACAGCGCTTAGCTTATGACCGGAAAAATCATAGGGTATTAACAATTAATCATTCAGTAGTTGCTGCGTCAATGGGGGCCATTTTTCCGGTAACTTTTGTCGGAACAGGACATGCTGTTACACCTTGGGATATGGGTGAAAATTCTGAAGTATTAGCTATAAGCGAAAAAGGAGATGAGTGGCTAAACCCTTATACCTTAAAGTTGTATAGGATGATTTATAATGAAGATGGGAAAACTTATATCGGGGATTTTGTGTTGGATATTAATCCGCCTGCTTATTATGCATTAGCTATAAATAATTCATATGTGAAAAAAACGGAGAGTCCGGTACAATTGACAAAGGATAATAAGATTTTGATAACTTCTAGTAACTCGGCAGGTAATTATGCTAAATATATTTTCTATACTAAAGGAAATGAATTACGTTATATTGATTGTGCAACTAATTATAAAGAAGGTTTGTTCATGACATTTGATGCACCAATAACGGCAATTCATTATGATATTTACTCGAATAATCATAAAGAGTTTGGTGTGGGTTTGGCAAATGGTGATTTTATGCGAGTAGATATTCGGGATAAAAATAATCCGTTTATTATAAAGAAATCAGTCTTTAATGTGGGTGGTGAAATTGTAGATGTTTCTACAACCGGAGCGAGAGATTATAATGTGGAATAGGTGATGTATTGTATGTAAATCATTAATTATAAGTATGGAAAATTCTATTGTTCGAGTGGAACATTTGTCCCACAGGTACTCTGTGCAGTGGGCGATACGAGATATTAATTTTGAAATTAGTGAGAATGGAGTGGTTGGATTGTTGGGTTCGAATGGTGCAGGGAAGTCGACTACAATGAATATTATTTGTGGGGTTTTGAATCAAACGGAGGGCAATGTGTTTATCAATGGGCTTAACTTGAGAGAGGATCCCGTCGAGGCAAAACGGTATATTGGATTTTTACCTCAACAGCCACCGTTATACACGGATTTGACGGTTGAAGAGTATTTGAAGCATTCGGCTTTTTTACGATTGATGCCGGCTGAAGAGGTTGGAAAGGCTGTAGATCGTGCTTTGGAGCGATGTGCAATTACACACTTTCGGGATCGCTTGATTAAAAACTTGTCTGGAGGATATCAACAACGGGTGGGAATTGCACAGGCCATTGTGCATAACCCGAAATTCGTAGTACTGGATGAACCGACAAACGGGTTAGATCCGAACCAGATCGTGGATATTCGGAATCTGATCCGGGAGATAGCAGAAGATCATGCGGTTTTATTATCAACACATATATTATCTGAAGTACAAGCTATCTGCAATGAGATTAAGATGATTGAAAATGGTAAGTTGGTATTTTCGGGTAGTATGGAGGATTTTGATAATTATGTGGCTCCTGAAAGTTTCGTGATAGAGTTTGGAAAATCTCCTGATAAAACTGTATTGGAAACGTTATGCGACAATAAAGGAGTGGAGGTCTTGGGAAACGGACGTTTTCGGATATTTCTTAAGGATGATACGGCTATTACCGAAAGGTATGTAGAAGCAAGTGTTGCCAATGGGTGGGAGCTAAAAGACTTGCTGGTTGAGCGTTGTTCTTTGGATGAAATTTTTGCACAGTTATCGGGAAAAACAAAAAATAGTAAGTAAGATGAAAGTAAATAACAATATAAAAACAACCCTTCGTGTTGCCAAAATTGAATTGAACTCTATGTTCTATTCTCCCGTGGCTTGGCTTGTTTTAGTGATATTCGGTTTCCAGATCGGAATGTCATTTGCCGAAGTGTTTGGAGACCAATTACGTTACCAGGATATGGGATACGAATTATGGCAGGTGACCACAGGTATTTTTACTGGGATGAGAGGAATATTACCTCCGATACAGAGGTATATTTATCTTTATATTCCATTGATTACTATGGGATTGATGAGTAGAGAATATCAAAGTGGTTCAATAAAGTTATTGTATTCCTCCCCAGTGAAAAATACGTCGATCATTTTTGGTAAATTTTTATCCATGATGGTTTACGGTTTTGCGTTGATTGCAGTTTTAGGTGTGTTTGTGCTGTTTTCTGCGATAACTATCGTGAATTTTGATTATTCATTGGTGTTATCAGGAATGTTGGGATTGTATCTGTTGATTTTGGCTTATTCGGCTATTGGTTTATTCATGTCATCAATTACCAAATATCAAGTTGTTGCAGCTATCGGTACTTTAGCTGTTTTGGCAGTTTTAAATTTTATTGGGGATGTAGGGCAGGAGTATGATTTGGTACGGAACATTACATACTGGTTGTCTATTACCGGACGTGCTTATCCGTTTATTGATGGATTGATAGCCAGTGATAATGTATTCTATTTCTTGATTGTTATTGGATTCTTCTTGGCATTATCTATACTGAAGTTAAACACGGAGAAGAGTATCATGCCCTTGAAGACGAAGGTCTTGAAATATAGTGGAATTGTATTAGTAACGTTAGTGTTAGGTTATGTTTCCTCTACTCCTTACACGAAATTCTATTATGATGCTTCTTATACGAAAGAGAATACGTTGGCCCAAGAGAGTCAAGAAGTGATTAAAAATTTGGAGGGAGGGTTGACTATCACGACTTACGTGAATCTGTTGGATGAAGATTTCTATAATGGAGTGCCTCGTAATAGAAATAATGATTTAAAACGTTTTGAGAAATATATCCGTTTTAAGCCGGATATTGAGATGAAGTATGTTTATTATTACGATAAGGCGACAAATTCAAGTTTAGAGTGGCGTTTCCCGAATAAAACGGACGAAGAGAGAGTTGAACTGTTGTGTCAGGCAAATAAACTGGATCGTGAAATGTTTATGTCTCCGGAGGAGATGAAAAAGATTATAGATTTAGGGCCGGAACAGAACAAGTTCCTTCGTATCATGGAGCGGGATAATGGGCAGAAAGCATTTTTGAGAATGTTTCATGATAATAGGAAACATCCGGATGAGGCAGAAATATCCGCTGCATTGAAACGTTTTACTTCTCCTGCACCTAAAGTTGCTTTTTCTGCTGGGTATGGTTCCCGTGAAATTGATAATTATGGAGGACGCGGATATTATTTGTTTGCTCAAGATAAATGGTTCCGTCAAGCTCTTATGAATAATGGTTTTGATACGAGAACGATTGATTTGGATAAAGAATCTCTTGATGGTTCTGTGGATGTACTGGTTATCTCGGACTTACGGGATTCTTTGTCAGGCGTAGCGATGGCGAAGGTACAAGACTATATAGCTAAAGGTGGTAATTTGTTCATTTTGGGAGAATATGGACGGAGTGAAAATATGAATAAAGTGACATCATCCTTGGGTGTAAAGTTTTCCGATGGTGTGTTGGTGAATGAAAATGAATATACCTCTCCGACGGTGGCGGTAGGTTTCTTTACTGAAGAAGCAGCTCAAAAATATCCAACTTATGGAAAGCTGAAGAAATATGATTACGTGGTAGGTTTACCTACTTCTGTGGCATTAGATTATTCTGAAGCTCGGGAATTTGAGGTTACTCCGGTGTTGATTTCAGATAAGGATGCTTGGTTGGAAAAGGAAACTACGGATTTTGTCGATGGAGAATTTGTGTTTAATCCGGAGGCCGAAGAAAAGAAAGATGTGTACACATTATTACTTACTATGAGTCGGAAAGTGGGGGATAAGGAACAACGGATTGTTATCTCCGGGGATTCGGATGTGATTGGAAACGAAGCGTTAACGTCAGGATTTACAGGTATAGGTGCATCGAATTATAGTATTATTAATGGTTCGTTTCGTTGGTTATCTTATGATGAATTCCCGATTGATACGAGAAGAGCTGATTACATTGATTCAAGTATAAGGCTGCCTAGGGGATGTCGTTCATTGGTAAGTTGGGGATGTATGGCAATATTCCCATTGTGTATTGCGGCTTTAGGGATCATGATAATATTTCGGAGACAACGAAAATAAGAGGATTATGGTAAATAAAATAGTTGAAGTAAAGCATCTTTCACATCGTTATAGTGTGGATTGGGCAATTAAGGATATTAATTTTGAAATTAGTACAAAAGGAGTGTTTGGATTGTTAGGATCTAACGGTGCGGGAAAGTCAACCACGATGAATATTATTTGTAACGTGTTGACTCAGACTGAAGGAGAGGTTTTTATTAATGGAGTGAATTTACGAAAAGATCCTATAACAGCTAAAAAATTTATTGGATTTTTACCTCAAAAGGCTCCTTTACATACAGATATGACGGTGGATGAATACTTGTATCATTGTGCAGACATTCGTTTGATGCCAAAGTCTGAAATTCCTGCAGCCGTAGAACGGGCCAAGGCAAAGTGTGGTATAGCTCATTTTAGTAAACGGGTTATTAGTAACCTTTCCGGAGGATATCAGCAACGGGTTGGGATAGCCCAGTCAATTATTCATGATCCGATGTTTGTTATTTTAGATGAACCAACGAATGGACTGGACCCAAACCAGATACTCGAGATCAGACGATTGATTCGGGAGATTGCAGAAGAACGTGCAGTGTTAATATCCACGCATATTTTACCAGAAGTACAAGCTGCTTGTGATTATATCATGATGATCGAGCATGGCAATATGGTGTTCAAGGGGTCTATTGAAGAATTTAATAATTACATGGATCCGAGTGTATTAATGGTTATTATGCATAATGCTCCGGTTGGCGATAGCGAATTGTTGAAAATAGAAGGAATGGAAAGAGTTGAACGATTGACTCGTACTCGTTTCCGTCTTCATTTTAAAGGAGATGATAGTATTGTGAGTCGTGTCGTTAATGAAGCGGTTCGTAATAATTGGCATTTACGAGAGATTTCTTTGGAGAAAGAATCGTTGGATAAGGTATTTGCTAAGTTGTCAGGTAAATTTTAAAAGTATTTGAATTCATGAGGACAATAATGAGAATAATGAAAACAGAGCTGAGAGTTCTGTTTTTCTCCCCGATTGCCTGGATGGTATTGATCGTGTTTGCATTTCAAGCCGGGTTAGCATATTGTGGAGGGTTTAGTGATGAATTGCGCAGTTTGGCAATGGGATATAAACCATTTAACACAACTGTTAATCTGATTGGAGGGTATGATGGTGTATATGCAGAGATGCTGAATAATCTGTATCTTTATATACCTTTGTTGACGATGGGGTTGATGAGTCGGGAGTTAAGTAGCGGTTCGATAAAATTACTTTATTCTTCTCCGGTATCTAATTTACAGATTGTTTTAGGTAAATATTTGTCGGTTGTTGTTTATGGTTTGATTCTTGTGGTGATGTTGTTAATCCCGATGATTTTTACCATGTTTTCTGTTAAAGATGCTGATATACCCTTTATGTTTACAGCGTTGTTGGGTGTTTTTCTTACTGTTTGTGCCTATGCTGCAATTGGATTGTTTATGTCAACGATCACGAAATATCAGGTTGTCGCTGCGATTGGGACTTTGGCTGTTTTAGCCGTCTTGAATTTTATTGGAAAAGTGGGGCAAGATATAGATTTCGTTCGTGATTTGACTTATTGGTTATCTATATCAGGACGTTCAAAAGTTTTCCTGGAAGGGATGATATGTAGTAAGGATATATTTTATTTTGTGTTAGTCATTTTTATGTTCCTTGCATTCACGTTTATCAAGTTACAAGGAGAGCGATTGAAACGTTCGGCATTGAGAAGTTGTACGAGTTACGTGACTGTTTTGGCGATCGTGTTGATCGTGGGTTATTTTTCTTCTCGTCCGATGATGATTGCCTATTACGATGCAACTGCGACAAAACGGAATACATTAACGGAAAATAGTCAGGAGGTCATGGAAAAAATGGACGGAGGCCTAACTTTGACTACTTATGTGAATTTATTGGATGAGACTTGGTATAATGGATCTCCTGAAGGGAAGAATTATGATATGGAGAAGTTTGACCGTTACGTGCGTTTCAAGCCGGATATGAAGATCAACTATGTCTATTATTATGGCCCGGGAACTAATGCTCATTATGACAAAATTTATGAGGGATTGAGTCTTAAGGAACGTATGGTGAAAGTGTGTGAAGGGTATGATTATAATCCGGAAATGTTTATTTCTGCAGAAGAAGTAAGCAAGATGGATGATCTTTCAAGAGAAAATGGTCGTTTTGTAAGGGTTTTCAAACGTGATAATGGCAAAAAGGCATATTTACGAATTTATCAAGATAATTTCGTACATCCGTTTGAGAGTGAGATTACGGCAGCCTTAAAGACTTTAGTTGATAAATCTCCGATGGTAGCGTTTGTAACCGGACATGGTGAACGTGGTTGTGGTGATTATAGTGATAAGGGATATGCTGCTTTTGCTCAAAATCCGTCATTTAGAAATTCTTTGATTAATCAAGGATTTCAGGTCGAGGAAGTGACATTAGATCAACCCGTGCCGGAGAATGTAGATGTATTGGTTCTATCCGATTTGAAATCTTCATTGACTGCGGAAGAGTTTGCGAATTATAACGCATTTGTTGAACGAGGAGGAAATCTGATTGTTTTAGGAGAGCCGAAAAGACAGGCTTATATGAATCCTTTGGTTGAGGTGTTGGGATTACGTTTTGTGGATGGAATATTGGTCGCTCCGAGCAAGCAATATCTAGATGATATTATTGCGGCGAGAATTACAGAGGGTGCTTTGAATGCATCGCTTTATTTCAATCAGTTGATAAGGAGAGGTTATACCGTTATAACTCCTTCTGCATGTGCGGTAGAGGTTGTTGATACGACGAAAGGGTTTAAAATATCAGAAGTGTTGGCAACTAATCCGCAAGGTTCATGGATTGAATATGAGACAACAGATTTTTTAAACGAGAAGTCTACAATCAATCCTAAAATAGGTGAAGTGGAGAAATCTAATTCTGTCATGTTTTACTTGAGTCGTTCTATAAAAGATAAGCCGGAACAGCGTATCTTTGTTATCGGTGATGCCGACTGTTTGTCCGTAAAAGAGTTATCCACTAGTCGAGCCGGATTGAACGGTGCGAACTTCAGTATGATTACAGAAATGTTCCGTAGCTTGTCTTATGATGAATATCCGATTAACACGGATCGAGTACGTCCGCCGGATGATGATCTGTATATCTCTCAAGATGCCATGATTTGGGTGAAGATTGGTTTTATCTGGTTGATCCCGTTGGCGATTATGGTTTGGAGTATTGTATTCTTGATCAAGAGAAAGAGACGTTAAAAGAACACGGACGTGGTTGTTTATATTTCGAGAAGAGTCGTCCGAGAATTTCGGACGACTCTTGTCTGTATAAAATAAAGTCATACCTTTGTGTTAGCAATATGAAAGTGTATGATGAATGTTGATGATGTTTTATTAGCTAAACGTGTCACGGAGAGAGATGAAGAGGCGTTTAAAATTTTGTATGAAGAGTTTTTTCATGCATTGCTTTCTGTTGCGTGTAAGTACGTGGAGATAGAGGAGGCCAGGGATATTGTACAGGATACTTTTTTCAAGCTATGGAGTGCCCCGCAAAAATTCTTGCACATCAATGATATGCGCTTCTATTTGTATCGTTCGGTTCAAAATCAGTGTCTTAATTATATTCGGGATAAAAAGGTAGAGGATAATTACCGGAATAAAACAGAGGTAATTACAGAAGATTATTTTTATAACGCATTGCTAGAGGAAGAAATTTTTATTCGCCTGAGGCAGGCGATTGATGAACTTCCGGAAAAATATCGGAACGTGATTAATTTGAACTTGGAAGGATTGAGTGATAAAGAAATTGCAGAGAAGTTGGATATCACGATAGATGCTGTGAAACAGCAAAAAAAGAGAGGAAAAGAACAGTTGAAGGGAAAGTTAACTCACCCATTTTTACTTTTGCTGATAAATTTCATTTAAAATTTTGTCACTTTTTAAATCGGTTCGTGTCATAAGATAAAATGATAAAGATTATGACGGAACGATTTGAGCAGATTACCCGGCTTGCGGATTTGATTACAGCAGAATTGACAGGAGAGATTGATGATGCTGATCTTAAGGAATTGGAGCGTTGGAAAGCTGCATCTACAGAAAATTTAGCTTTATACGAGGAATATCGATCGCGGGCTTTTTTAGAGAGAAAAATACGCTTTATCGGGCAGAATCATTGGGAGGAGGCTTATCAGAATTTTGAAGATAAAACGAGAAGTATCAAGCGTCGGAAAAGGAGTTTGATATTTTATCGATATGCCGGAATTATAGCAGTGTTAATCATTTTAGGTGGTTCTTTTTATTTATTCAAGAATAAGCGGAATGAGGATGCGTCGCCTGTGGTAACTCAAAAGATTCATCCGGGTGGTATGAAAGCTATCTTGACTTGTCCGGATGGAACGACGGTGGATATTTCAGATACAACATATTTGGCTTTTGTTGAAACAGGAAAAGTGAATACTTTCTCTACAGAAGAGAAGGTGACGACAAAAGAGAAACGGGAACATTTTCATACGATTACGATACCGCGGGGTGGAGAGTATGCTTTGACATTGAGTGACGGAAGTCGTTTAAGAATGAATTCCGAGTCAGAAATACGAATTCCTGCACATTTTAACGAGAGTTCCCGGGACGTGTACATGACGGGAGAAATCTACTTTGATGTCGCTCATAATACTACTATTCCTTTTATCGTTCATACAAATCAAGGAGTAATAAAAGTGGTGGGAACCTCATTCAATGTACGGAATTATGCTGATGAGATATTTATGGCTGCGACGTTGGTTTCTGGAAAAGTTGCTTTCGAGGCGGAAGGTAAAGATACCTATTTAAGTCCGGGGGAACAATTGAAGTTGAATAAAAATAGTGGAGAAACAAGTGTTGAAGAAGTTAATGTCGGATTGTTTTGCTCTTGGAAAGACGGACGTTTTGCTTTTGAAAAACAACGTTTAGAAGAGATTATGAATACGATTTCAAGGTGGTATAATATCAATGTTTTTTATGAAAATCAATCGATGAAGGATATCCTGTTTACGGGTAATATTAGAAGATATGAAGATTTAGACCAAGTAGTAGAAATGTTGAGATTAATCAATAAAATAGATATAGAAATCAATGGAAATAGTGTTTTTGTAAAAAATAGTCAGTAAACAAAACAGGTGATACTGGCAATATCACCTGTCGTAGTCCCTGAAAAAGGATTCAGGAAAATAATTTATCTAATTCACAAATGTATGAAAAAGAAGTTTAAATGCAAAGGCTGGTGTTCCGGTCTTGGAAACTTTCGTTCTATGAAATTTTTTGTGTTGTTCATGTTACTTGCGGTATTCCAAGTGAATGCCGAGGTGAGATCTCAAGAAACATTCTTGAGTATTAAGAAGACGAATGCTACATTGATCGATATTTTAAAAACGATCGAGGCACAAAGTGAGTATACTTGTTTGTATAGTTATGGTGATGTGGCAAAAGTGGTTAATTTGACGGTTGAGTTGAAAAATGTTTCCGTACAAAATATTCTGGAGACTTGTTTGAAAGATACGAAGTTGGGATATAAAATTGTTGACCAAACTATTATCATTCGCAACTTAACTGACTTGGAACAGAAAAAGGACGAAGTAAAAAAGAAAAGTATCACGGGTAAGGTAACAGACGCCAAGAAAGAGCCTCTTCCTGGGGTGACAATTTTGGTCAAGGGGACAACTATCGGAGTCGTGACTGATGTGGAGGGTAATTACACAATCACGTTACCTGATCAAAAAGAAATATCGTTGTTGTTTTCGTTTATCGGAATGGTTTCTCAAGAGATAAAAGTAACCAATCAAACCGAGATCAATGTGGTATTGGAGGAGGATGTCGAGAATTTGGAAGAGGTTGTCGTGAACGGTATTTTTACCCGAAAAGCAAGTAGTTTCACGGGATCCATTGTTTCCGTGACGAAAGAAAAGTTATTGCAAGTAAGTAATCAGAATGTTTTCCAGAGTTTGAAGAATCTGGATCCGAGTTTGATGATCTTTGATAATATGGATTACGGTTCGGATCCGAACCGTAATCCAAAGATGCAATTACGAGGAACTTCTTCTTTTAATTTGAGTGGTGGAGAGGTCGATCTGAAAGGAACGTATGGAACTGACCCTAATGCCCCGTTGTTTATCCTGGATGGTTTCGAGGCAACGGTACAAAAAATTATGGACTTGGATATGAACCGGGTGGAGAGTTTGACGATCTTGAAAGACGCATCAGCAAAGGCTATTTATGGTTCGAAGGCGGCAAACGGGGTTATTGTTATTGAAACCAAGAAAACGACAGACGGGGAGTTACGAGTGTCGTATACCGGAAGTGTTGATCTTTCTATCCCGGATTTGTCTTCCTATCATCTGACAAATGCGGCTCAAAAGTTGGAAGTGGAGAAAGATGCCGGTTTATATGATGGTGATAAATATGATCCCACGGGTTTGCCTAAAAAATATAATCGTATTTTATCGGCAGTTTTGGCCGGAGTGGATACGGATTGGTTAGCTAAACCTTTACGTACAGGTGTTGGAACCAAGCATACATTATCTGTGGAACTGGGAAGTAACGATCTACGGGTAATTGCTGATTTGTCGTATAATAATATACAAGGGGTAATGAAGGGTTCCGAACGTGTGAATACGGCTGGTTCTCTAATGGTGTCTTATCGTCATAAGAAATTCAATTTCAGAAATATTTTGACTGTGACATCGAATGTGAGTAATGATTCCCCTTACGGACAATTTAGCGAGTATGCACGTCTGAATCCCTATTGGTCTCCTTATGATGAGAATGGTTTATTATCTCAGAATATTGCACTTCAATTTATTGATGATAAAGATAAGGAAACGTCTGATGAATTTGTGGCTAATCCGTTGTATAATGCTTCATTGAATACTCTTTTGCAACAGGAATATATTGACGTGACGAATAATGCCTATATTGAATGGATGATAAGACCGGGATTGAAGGCTACAGGACGTTTTGGGATTACAGAGAAACGAACAAAGGCGGATGAATTTTATCCGGCTAATCATCTAAAATTCAAATCTTATTCGAATGATGATTATTTCCGTAGAGGTTCTTATCAAATCAACGAGGGAGATAATAAGACTCTGACAGGGGATTTGAATATAAACTGGTCGAAAGAGTGGGGAAAGCATTTTGTGTTTGGTAATCTTGGATATACACTTTCGGAAAATACTTTTGAAGAGGATATTTATAATGCGGAAGGTTTTCCTAATGATAAGATGAATAATATCATTTTTGCTAAGCAATATACCAAAGATATGAAACCGACCGGGGTGGAATCAACCACTCGCGATATGGGTTTTTTGGGTGTTGCCAACTATGCTTATGACAATCGTATTCTTGTGGACGGTTCTTATCGGGCGAGTGCATCAAGTCAATTCGGTAGTAATAGCCGTTGGGGACAGTTCTGGAGTGTCGGAATGGGATGGAATATTCATAACGAACGTTGGATGAAGGATAGATGGGAACATTTGAATTTGTTGAAGTTAAGAGGATCTGTCGGTTATACCGGTTCACAAAGTTCGGAGGCATACGCATCAATTGCATCATACAAATATTTCATGGATCAGACTTATGATCAGTTTTTGGGTGCTTATTTGAAAGGTATGAAGAATGATGATCTGAAATGGCAGGAAAAGCTAGACTATAATATCGGTATTGATGTGGATATAGCCCATAATTTTACTTTGAAGTTTGACTATTATATTTCTCAGACAACCAATACGTTGCTGGATTTTACAATTCCTCCTTCCACCGGTTTTACTTCTGTGAAAGAGAATATTGGTGACGTGAAAAATACCGGATTTGATGCATACTTGACTTATACACCTTGGAGAAATATAAAAGATCGTTCTTTTTTCACGTTGACGGCTGCGGTGTCTCATAATAAAAATAAAATCACTGGTATCTCCGATGCAATGAAACAATATAACAAGAAACAGGACGAGATTGCTAGTGATCGTTTTGATAATCGCCCGGTACAAAAGTATTATGAGGGTGTTTCCATGACGGCTATATGGGCTGTAAAGTCTTTGGGGATTGATCCGGCAACAGGTGAAGAAATATTCTTAAATAAAGATGGGAAGCGGACAAATTCCTGGAGTGCAGCTGATATGGTGATCTGTGGGGATGAGTTACCTGATTTTTCCGGAAACTTCGGGTTTAATTACACGTGGAAAGGATTGAGTTTGAATTGTGTGTTTCGTTATCAGTTTGGAGGACAGATGTATAATCAGACATTAGTAGATTTGGTTGAGAATGCTGACCTGAATTATAATGTGGACAAAAGAGTGTATGATGGGCGATGGAGAAATCCGGGTGATATTAAGCCTTATAAAGCATTGAAATATGTGAATGTGCAGAAACCGGGAACGAATGAGTGGGAGAGTAAGATGATCAAAACACAAGCGACTTCCCGTTTCGTGCAAGACCGGAATGAATTGACGCTTTCTTCTGTGAATTTATCTTATGATATGATGAATCACGATTTTATAAACAAGATTGGTCTGCAGGTATTACGTTTTTCTTTTTATATGAATGACGTGTACACGTGGTCATCCATTCGTGTGGAGAGGGGTACTTCTTATCCGTTTGCCCGGAGTTTTAATTTTTCATTGTCTGCAACTTTTTAAATAGAATAATATGAAAGCGATCATAAAAATATCTTTGGTTTTACTCACGTCAATCTCGATGTCTTGTTCGGGATGGCTGGATGTGGAGCCAAAGACAGAGGTGAAGTCTGATATCATGTTTGAGTCGGAAAGTGGTTTTAAGGATGCAATTATCGGTTGTTATATATTGATGAGTAATTCTTCTATGTACGGGCGGGAGCTCACAACCGGCTTTTTAGATGTTATAGCTCAGCAATATAGTGTTGATCAGAATGGTGGAGATTACTACCGGATTAAAAATTTTGAGTACGATAAGGCCGAGACGATCATTAATAATATTTGGTCCCAGACGTACACGACAATAGCGAATCTCAATAATATTCTTGAAAATATTGAGAATAAGGAGAATATTCTGCATCCTACCCACTATAATATTATTAAGGGGGAAGCTTTGGGATTACGTGCTTTTCTTCATTTTGAGTTATTGCGGATGTTCGGATGGGGGGATGTGGAGAACCATCCGGAAAATCAAAAACGGGCTTGTATTCCTTATGTGAAGTCTTATAATAAGGAAATTACGAAACAAAATACAGGAGAGGAAGTGTTACAATATATCCATCAGGATTTAGAGGAGGCATCGGTGTTGTTGGAAAAGTATGATCCGTGGTCTACGGCGAAGAGAGATGAGTCGTATACTTTGCCTAATGATGATCAGTTTTACACGAACCGGATGACTCGTTTTAATTATTGGGCATTGCAGGCAACGTTGGCTCGTGTATATATGTGGGAAGGTAATCGGGAAAAGGCTTTGGCAATTGTACAGAATTTTATAAACAATCGTTCTCAAATTAAGAACTTAGATTGGATTAAAGATCAAACGATTAATAATGAGGCAGAGATTGAACGTGACTTGACGTTTTCTACGGAACATATTTTCCGGTTGGACGTGCATAAGTTGTATGATGGATTGAGGGATTTGATTGATCCTGATTATAATAGTCCCAATCCGAATAACAGACTGTTATTCCACACTTCTGAATATGCTCAGACATTGTTTGAGATTGCTGATCATGTTGGGAATTCCGATTATCGTTACACCCGTTTGTACACGAAAACATCTTCTAAATACGGTATCCGTAAGTTTTATGATATGGAGAAGTATAAATATCCGAATATGATGCCGTTAATCCGGATGTCTGAGATGTATTACATGGGAGCAGAATGTTTGAACCAACAGGGAAAAACGAAAGATGCGGTAGAATTGTTGAATATTGTCCGTCGTAACCGGGGGATCGCTGAGGATAAAATGATTTCGGAGGGAATTGCTTCCAAAGAACTAACTAAAGAGATCGAAAAAGAGTGGAAAAAAGAGTTTTTGGGAGAAGGACAGATGTTCTATTTCTATAAACGTTTAGGTTACACGAAGCTTCCGAATTCTTCATTGTTGATTAACGAGAAAGTGTACGTGTTACCGATGCCGGAGGATGAGATCAACGTGGGAGGTAGAGAACCTAACAGTAGTAGTACGGATGAGAAAAAATAGGTAGATATGAAAACAATCAATAGTTTAAATAGATTACTGGTACTTGTGTTTTTGGGGATAATGAGTTATTCCTGTGATCAGGAAGAAACCATGATTTTTGAGACGGATGGAAGTGTGTATTTTACGACATCGGATTATTCTTATTCTTTCTTGGACTATCCCGGAAAACAAATAGATACGATAAAATTGCCAGTTCAGATTTTTGGAAAGACGGCAGATGTTGATCGGTTGGTGAAAATTGAGTTGGTGACGGATGATACGAGTAAGGTGAATACGGCTCCTGAAGAATTGTATAGTTTGATAGGAGGTGTCGTGCCGGCTAACGAGCAATTGGGGTCTGTTTCTTTGGAATTAAAGTATGCTGATGCATTGCAAGATACGGTTTATGCATTTTATGTGCGAATTGTGCCGAATGACGATTTCGAGGATGTGTCTTACAATAGCCGAATTGTGGAAGTTTTGTTCACGGCGAAGGAGATTCAACCAGCCAATTGGAATGGTTATTTGAGGTATTTCTGGGGAGATTATTCTACTTGCTGGTGGAAATTTATCAAGGAGGCAACGGATAGAACTTCAATACCTTATTGGCCGGGAAATGCAGATCAGGATACTTGGTGGATGTCCGATAGTGAATTTGAAGCTTTGCAGGTGGTTGTGAAACGGGAATTGAAGAAGTATAACGAGACACATGAAACCCCATTGACTCATGATGATGGACCAAGTAAGGGAAAAGAGGTTCAGATTTTATACTAATGTGTTGTAATATGCAGAATGCTATGAAAATAAGATTTATTATATTGATGCTTGCGATAGTTGGTTGTTTTACGTCTTGTTATGACGATAAATCCAACGATTCGGTAAAAACGATCAATCCTTTGGTTATAGATATGGGGGGAGTACCTACCTCTATGTCAGCCTTTTTATTGGATACCTTGGAAATAAAACCGGTTGTTTATAAGATCGGCTCTGATGATGCGGATCTAAGTTATAAGTGGGAGATTTCGGGGAATGATATAATGCCTTTTGTATTGGATTCCACGATGACATTGAAAGCGGTTGTGTCTGTGGCTCCTAATTCGAATCCCTATACGATTATTCTTACCGTGACGGATAACCGGACGAATTTGCAGAATTACGAACAGTTCTCTTTGTCTGTGTATAGTAATTTGGGAAAAGGACTGGTTGTTGCTGACACGAGGGACGGGATAAATACAGACTTGAATTTGATCATGTCGCAGAATTTTACGGAAAACTTTTTACAACCATTTAACGAGAAAGATAATACAATCCTCAAAAACGTGTATTCCACGACAAACGGCGGGAAGTTGATAGAAGGTTTGGCAACGGGAATGGTTACTTCTTTCTATGATGATAATCGTATTCTAACAGTAACAACAGATCATTCTGTTCTTCAAATGGATCCGTTTGATTATGTACAGGGGATGGTAGATAATGAGATATTCTTTATTCCAGTACCGGAGGAGCAGTTTAAACCGATGTGCTTGATGTATGACAATTCGGCTTATTATGAGTTACTGATTATGGATCACGTGGTGTATGCTCGTCGTACCCGGTGGGGAAATAAGAATTATTCAGCTAGCTTGGAAACCTCTGATCTTTCACCTTATCGAGCAACATTAGGGTGTAGTTTTATAGAAGGTTCCAATACTCGGTCACTTTATGTGTATGATGAATTGAATGGTCGTTTTTTGAAATGTCCGTACGAGTATAATGAATTACAGGTTGTGCGACAAACAGGATCGGGACCATTCGATATAAATAATGTCGGTAAGATGAATGCCTTGTTTATGGCTCCAGGAAAAGATGATGCTATTTATACTGTATTTGAGACAAAAGATGGTGGGAAACGGTATCTCTATACTTTTGATGGAGGAACTCTTTATGTACCAACCTGTACGGCTTTAAAATTGTATGATTTGACTTCATACCCTGGAATAATGAATACAGTAGGCTTTGATTCTTCTCCATTGGAAGATGTTCTTTATTATGCGACAGATAAGAAGGTGTACTCTTTACTTTTGGAGGGAACTAATCCGCAAGCTTTTGAGAGGTATGAAGTGGAAGATCCGGATGAGAAGATAACTTCTATTATGGTTTGGAGAAAAGGATGGCAGGGAAAAATGAAGTTTAAAGATTCTTCTAGTGGTGAGGGATATACTACGGATTGGGCGATGAATCGAATGATGGTGATTACGATCTACAATGAGAGTACGAAGGAAGGTAAGATTGTTGCTATCCCGATCATGAACATCGGTAGTGGTATCTTGGAGAAAGATAAAGATTTCCATCAGGTATATGAAGGGTTCGGACGTATTCTTTGTATTACACCTCAGACAGTTTAGGGTTGAATTTTAAGTAGATACGAAAATGAAAAAATGGATAATATATTTGTTGTTAGGTGCAGGATTGTTTGCATGTAGCGACTCTGACGATGATGTAGATGTTAAAGTGACTCCCAAGAATAAATTTCGTGTGAAAGAGATCACGGGTAAAAATAGCCACTGGGGAGAATACGTCATGAATATGGTTTATTATTATGAAACGCTTGATTCTGTCGTGGTGCGTGATAAAGAGAATAATAAGCTTGCTGTAATGACTTCTTATGACGTGGATAATGGACTGAAATATAGTTTGGAAGATTATATTCCGAATATTGATGCTGATTCGATTCAAAAGCTGTATGATAAATACGGTGCTGATGCAAAGGATAGTATTCCTTTGATTGGCAGGGAATTGTTTGCATTGACTAATGAGTATAAACATGAGGAATTGGTGGCGCAAACCTTCGTGTATAATAAGGCTAGGGAAGACGTTGGGAGTGGGAAGGATTTTAATAATAAGTATTTGAAAAATAAGCGAATTCGTTATATATATGAATATGATGAACGGGGAGATTTGGTCATTTGTCGGGTGTTGGAAGATACTTATAAGAAGGAGATAAAAGATAACGAGAACTTTGATCGGCTCGTTTATAAGGCCGTGATGGAGTTTAGCGGAAGTACGGTAACATCCGTGGCTCTTTATCAGTCCGATGAAGTTTATGGGAGCGGGGAGGATTATAAGTTGAATGATACATATATTTTTTCCTATTCCGGGGGATTGTTGACACAAGTCTCTGGTGAGAGGTTGAATCTTGAATATCAATATTCCGGAGGTCAAGTCATCGCTATTCTATACACGGATGGAGAAAGAACATACGAGTATAATAGTGATGGTTTCCTGAAACGTGTGGATTTCGGAAATGGAGAATATATGGAAATCAAGTATGAGGCGGGACATGGTGACTTTCATTTGTTTACACCTTTGATTGAGAATAGTTTTAATCTTCCAAGCATTTTGTGAGAATAATTTTTATATCACTTTCACAGCGAAATATGTTTTTAGCAATTCTGGTATAGGTTTACTGTAAACTTTTTTCAGGGTAATATACGGTGTTTGCCCGTAGCATATTCGATGTACTTAGGGATTAAAGACGTATCAATTTCGTTACAAAGACGTATCAAAGACGTTCACGAACGTCTTTGATACGTCTTTGTCTTGTGATTGTCTTGTGATTACCTCAAGTATTCATTCTTTCTTCATTTGATACAGGGCGGGTAGTACATATGTCCTTGCATTTAGGGATTAATATTTCACTACAAAATTGTATATAATCACCTAATTTTTTCAAGTTGAACGAGTAATTAAAAAATTAAGATTGTTAAAATTTAAGTGATTCTCATGTAAAAAGAGGGATTCGGGTGAAACATACAATATGTTTAGTCCGTATATAACACCGTAAATATTAAATATTTCACGGATTAGAGAGAAAAAGAATGAGAAGGTTATAAATTTTTATTTAAAGGGGGGATTTGATTCGTTTTTGTAAGTAAAATAATTAATTCATGTTAAATATTAAGTTAAAATCGACTTTTGAGTCACCCTTTTTGCTCCTAAAGGTGTTATATGGGTGTAAGTTCAAATTTAAGTATCAAGTATTATGTTGAAAATTGTATTAATCGTAGGTGTTTTATTATTCAATCTTGTTGGAGTGCAAGCTCACGAGAAGGAGATGGATTCATTGGATAATTTAGTGAAGAAGTTCGAGGCGAATCCTGCGGACCCCCAAACGACAATTCAACTTCTGAGAGAGTTGAAAAACCAAGGGAAGCCGAATCGTGATGTTGTGAACAGGTATTTTCAGACTCAGAAGGAGGCGGATTACTTGAAGGATTATAACTGGTCGATTATCCGGGATTACGTGGATGATGTGAATGCTCCCCAGATTAAATATTTGTTTAACAATCAGTCCAAGTTCATGCAGAACTTCTCGAAGGATGATGTGTTCCAGAAGTTGGATAACGTGTTTGTCGGTCATTTGGAACAATACTACAACAGTAACAAGATCGAGTATAACAAGTATCTGGATTTCTTGAAGAGTAGCGGTTACGAGCATTATGACGTGGTGGCTGACTATTTTTACATCAAGCAATTGCGGGCAGAGCGTAAGTCAGAAGATTATTTCTACAAGGCTAGAAAGTTATTCCGTTATTTCCCCGAGAACAGGAAAATGATCAAGGAGATCACCGATGGTGCGTTGGAGATCATGAATGATGTTTCCCGTTTGAAGGTGATTCAATTGTGGGCAGGTAAAACCGTCGAGTCAAAGAAAGATTTTGATGCCCTTTATAATTATGCCTTGATCTCTAACAAATGTGGTTTCGAGGATGTTGCTAAAAGATATGCTAAGATTGCTACTTCTTTGGCAGAAGAGTCTTCTAACCAGACCATGATGGAGAAGGCGAAAAAATTGTTGCAGTTGGTAAACTAGAATTTGTAACAAAAATATAGCAGGGGGTGATCGTCATGATTACTCCCTTTTTTTGTATCTTCGCAATCTGAACAGATAAAATTGAAAATGGAAAAGAAAGGTTTGATTGTTGCCGTTGACGGCCATTCTTCTACGGGAAAAAGCACGGTATCCAAAATACTGGCTGCACGTTTGGGGTACACGTATATTGACACGGGAGCCATGTATCGGATCGTGACGTTGAAAGCAATGCGTGAAGGATTAATCCGAAACGGGAACGTGGATGATGAAAAATTGAAAGAAGTTCTTCCGACAATTATTTTCGGTTTTAAATATAACGAGGCAAAAAAACGTTATGAATCTTACATGAATGGCGAGTATGTAGAGGTAGCCATTCGCGGATTAGAGGTTTCTGATAACGTGAGTTTGATCGCTGCATTGCCTTACGTGCGAAAGTTGCTTGTTGAGAAACAACGGGAGATGGCAAAGGAGGGTGGTGTAATCATGGATGGACGGGATATTGGGAGTGTCGTGTTCCCTCATGCGGAGGTGAAGTTCTTTATGACGGCAAGTCCTGAAGTACGGGCTCAACGACGTTACAAGGAACTGATCGAGAAGGGGGAGCAGGTGACTTATGAAGAAGTGGAAGCGAATGTCCGGAAACGGGATTATATAGATGAACACCGGGAAACAAGTCCTTTGGTGAGAACGTCGGATGCTGTGTTGATTGATAATGGCGATATGACCGTGGAGGAAGAAGTGGAAGAGATGTTAAAGATCATTCGTTCGAAATATGAAAGTAGAAATTGACGAGAATTCCGGTTTCTGTTTTGGGGTTGTGAATGCGATTGCCAAGGCGGAGGAAGAATTGCAACATGGAAGATTATATTGCATAGGAGATATTGTGCATAATAGTTTAGAGGTGGAGCGATTAAAACAGCTGGGATTAAGTACGATAGATCATGATGAATTTGCCCGGTTGAAGGCGTGTCGTGTGTTGTTCCGGGCTCATGGTGAACCACCGAGTTCATACGAACTGGCAAAGAAGAACGGGATTGAGGTGATCGATGCCTCGTGTCCCGTGGTATTGAATTTGCAGAAGAAAATACGAGAGGCATACGAGGAGGTGAGAGCGAACGGGGGGCAGATCGTGATTTATGGAAAAAGAGGACATGCCGAGGTGAACGGGTTGGTGGCTCAAACGAATGATGAGGCGCTGATTATCGAGCAAGAGGAAGATTTGAAATCCATCGATTTTTCCCGTTCGGTAATTCTGTTTTCCCAAACAACCAAGAGTTTGGATGGTTTCAAGCGTGTCGTGGAGTTGGTGAAGGAGAATGCAAGGGCCTCCGTGGTAGTAAACGATACAATCTGCCGTAAGGTGGCAAATCGAATCCCGCAGTTGAAAGATTTTGCGGCAAGACATGATGTGATCTTGTTTGTTAGCGGGGAAAAGAGTTCCAACGGGAAGCAACTTTTCGAGGTTTGTCGGGAGGTGAATTCCCGGACTTATTTTGTGCAGGGGGTGAAAGACCTGCGTGATGAGATGTTTGATAAAGCCGATAGTGTCGGGATCAGTGGGGCTACTTCAACACCGAGGTGGGTGATGGAAGAGATAAAGGAGGGGTTAAAAGCTAAAAGCTAAAAACTAAAAGCTAAAAGCTAAAAAAATAAATTATAGAATTGGGGGTATAGAGATTAACATTTTTAATTTCCAATTTTCAATTAAACGTTGTTTTTATGGGAAAGATTAAAAAAATAGGAGTTTTAACTTCAGGAGGCGATGCTCCGGGAATGAATGCCGCTATTCGGGCGGTTGTGAGGGCCGCTATTTTTAATGGCTGTGAGGCTTATGGTATTTACGATGGATATGAGGGATTGATCGAGGGAAATATTGTGCGTATGCATTCCCATGACGTGAGTAATATTATTCAACGAGGAGGAACGATCTTAAAGACGGCCCGTAGCGAGGAATTCCGTACGCCGGAGGGACGTACGAAAGCTTACGAGAAGATGCAGGAATTGGGAATTGATGCATTGGTCGTGATTGGTGGGGATGGAACTTTTTCCGGAGCCCGGTTGTTCTGTCAAGAGCATAACGTGCATATTGTCGGGATTCCCGGTACGATAGATAATGATCTTTACGGGACGGATTACACGATTGGATATGACACGGCGGTAAACACTGTGGTGGATGCCGTGGATAAGATCCGGGATACGGCAAGTGCTCATAATCGTTTGTTCTTTATCGAGGTTATGGGACGGGATGCCGGATTTATTGCGTTACGGTCGGCCGTGGCTACGGGGGCCGAGGCTGTACTAGTTCCGGAAATCGAGACGGATTTGAATGACTTGGATCGTTACCTAGAACATGATTATAAACCTCATAAGTCAAGTGGTATCGTGATCGTGGCAGAAGGTGATAAATCAGGTGGAGCGTATACGATTGCCGATCAGATCGCTAAAAAACATCCCGAATATGACGTGCGGGTAACTGTTTTAGGTCATATCCAAAGAGGAGGATCACCTTCCGCTTTTGACCGCGTGACGGCTAGCACGTTGGGAGTGGCGGCAGTGGATGCTTTGTTGGATGACCAGACCAGTATCATGGTTGGGATTATGAATAAGGATATTGTTCATGTTCCTTTTAACAAGGCTATCAAGAATTCAAAACCGTTAAATCATAATTTGTTGGACATTACGGAAGTCTTGTCTATTTAAAATCTAAAATTAATTCGTTTGTTGTACGCGGATGTCATTATCCCTCTGGGAGTGGAAAGTTTTTTTACTTATTCGGTACCGGAAGAATATGAACATTCGGTAACGGTAGGTGCGCTCGTGGTCGTTTCATTTGTTAAGAATAAACGTTACACGGGTGTTGTCTATGCGTTGCATACGAATCCGCCTGTCGGATTTGAAACAAAACCGATAGAACGAGTTATCGAGGAAGGATTCGCTCTTTCTGGTTCTCATTTGAAATTTCTATTGTGGCTCAGCGAGTATTACATGACGCCACCGGGAGAGGTTATGCGGGCAGCATTACCTGTTTCGATGCGCTTGGAGAGTTACACGAGTTTGAGTTTGGTGAACGGCTGGGAAGAGCGGTTGGTAGATGAAAGTGAATTAAGCCGGGAAGAGAAGGAGATCATGGGAGTATTTCGAGAAAGAGGAGAGATATGTATGGCCGAAGTCGAAAAACTCTTGAGGAGAAAGGATGTCTATGTTGCTGTTCGTGCCTTATTGGAAAAAGAAATTATCGGAATCAAGGAGTCGGTAGATGATCTGTTCAAACCGAAAATTGAACGTTTGGTGAGATGGAAACGAAAGTTCACGAGTGAAGAATTGGACGGGATTCTTGATAGCTTAAAACGGGCGAGGGCTCAATACAAAATGCTGTGTGATTGGGTGTATTATAGCGACGAGCATCGAGTCGAGGGGTTGCCTAGAACGGAGTTTATTCAGCAAATCGGTAGTTCGGCCTCAGCCTTGAAAGGATTGTGTGAACGGGGCGTGTTGGAAATTGTTGTGCAGGAAGTCAGCCGTTTAGAGGTATCTAAAGAGGACGTGGAAGATGTACACGCTTTGTCGGGGGCGCAAGAAAAGGTTTTGGGCGATATTCAAGGGTATTACAAGGAGAAGGATTGTGTCTTGTTGCAGGGCGTAACTTCTTCGGGTAAGACTGAAATATATATTCATCTGATACAAGAAACGCTAAGGCAAGGAAAACAGGTGTTGTATTTGTTACCGGAAATTGCGTTAACGGTACAGATCGTGAAACGCCTGCGGCGGGTCTTCGGGGATCAAGTCGGCGTTTATCATTCGGGTATGGCGGATAGTGCCCGGGCGGAGATGTGGCGTAAACAGAATGGTACGAATCCTTATCCCGTGGTGTTGGGTGTGCGGTCATCCGTGTTCTTGCCTTATAAACAATTGGGTTTGGTTATTGTTGACGAGGAGCATGAAAGTTCTTACAAGCAAAAAGAACCGGCACCCCGCTATAACGGTCGTGATGCCGCTATAATGCTTGGAAAGATGAGTGGGGCAAAAATATTGTTAGGTTCTGCAACACCTTCTTTTGAAAGTTATCAGAATGCCCTAAGCGGGAAATATGGTTTCGTGCAACTGACAACCCGTTACGGGGAAGTGATGATGCCGGAACTGTTGTTCGTGGATATGAAGGAGTATCGTCGTAAAAAGATGATGAAAGGGAGTTTTACTCCGGTTTTGTACGAGGAAATGAAACGGGTGTTGGAGAACGGGATGCAGGTGATTTTATTCCAGAATAGACGGGGGTATTCGACTTATTTACAATGTGACCGTTGCGGTTCCATCCTGAAATGTAAACATTGCGATGTGAGTATGACTTATTATCGCTACCGGAACACGCTGAATTGTCATTATTGCGGGAGCTTGCGGGCTGTTCCGGCCGTGTGTCAGGAGTGTGGGCAGGGACATTACGTGAATCGTACTCCAGGAACGGAACGGATCGAGGAAGACGTGAAACAGTATTTCCCGGAGGCCCGGATTGCCCGAATGGACTTGGATGTGATGAGTAATAAGGCAAAGTTCAGGGCTTTAATCGATGATTTTGAAAGTGGAAATTTGGATGTGCTGATCGGCACGCAGATGGTTTCGAAAGGGTTGGATTTTGAACGGGTGAAACTTGTCGGGGTGATGGATGCCGATAGTCTGATGGGGTTTCCCGATTTCCGGGCAGAGGAGCGAGCTTATGATATGTTGATGCAAGTGAGTGGACGCAGTGGACGAAAAGGTGAGCGCGGCAAGGTGGTAATTCAGGTAACAGATATGCAAAGTCGAGTGTATCAGTTGGTGAGGAAGGAAAACTATAGAGAGTTTTACTCTCAGTTATCCCAAGAACGGGAAATGTTTAACTATCCCCCCTTTTCCCGGTTGATTCAGGTAGAGTTGAGGCATGTGGATGAGGTGGTTTTGAGAAATGCCGCGAACGAGTTAGCTAGGTTGCTGCGGGAACGGTTGGAACGTAGGGTATGTGGCCCGGCAGAACCGGATGTGTCCCGGGTTAGAAAAATGTATCGGATACAAATTCTGATAAAGGCGGAACAAGGTCTTTCCCTGTCAAAATTGAAAGCTTTCTTGAAGCAGAAAAGTGATGAATTGGTGAAAACTCCCATTGGTAAGGGAGTGCGTATTTATTTCGATGTTGACCCGTTATAATTAGGTTGTATTTTGTCGCTAGTATCGGACGTTGAGCATGATTTATTTCTTATCTTTGTTTGGAACGAAGGCCGTTCCGACTGTTTCGTCGAAAAATAGTATAGGTTATTGTTAAGTCATAAAACCTTGATTTTTGCTTACTTTTTGAGAGTGGTCTGTTAACAAGTGTGTCATGAGAAAAGGTGAAATGTTAAAAAATAGGCCATATCTTAGTAATGTTCTGCATTTTAAGAGGAGATTAGAAATTATTTGGGAAAACCTTAAAATTTGTTTTAACATTATTTAGTGTCTTTGATTTTAACATTTGGCGGAATAATCTCTATTTTTGGAAAAACAGAAAACGGTGAAGATATAGATTCTCTTTTTGAGGAGATTGAAACCGAAGTGGAATATTTACGTTAGACAAAGTAGTAATATAAATCAATATAAAAATCAATGATATGAATACGGTTGATATCAAAGCATTGAATGAGCGCATACAGCAAGAGAGTTCTTTTGTGGATATGATTAGTATGGAGATGAACAAAGTGATCGTCGGACAGAAGCACTTGGTAGAAGGACTGATGATCGGTATGCTTTCTAATGGACATATTTTGTTGGAGGGAGTTCCCGGTTTGGCGAAAACCTTGGCGATAAATACACTAGCACATATTATTAATGCTAAATTCAGTCGAATCCAGTTTACCCCGGATTTGTTACCGGCTGACGTTGTCGGTACGATGATTTATTCTCAGAAAAGAGAAGAGTTCGTGGTGAAGAAAGGACCGATTTTCGCTAACTTTATTCTGGCGGATGAGATTAACCGGGCCCCGGCGAAAGTGCAATCGGCCTTGTTGGAGGCGATGCAGGAGCGTCAGGTGACTATCGGGGATATGACTTACAAGTTGGAAGAACCATTCTTGGTGATGGCAACCCAGAATCCGATCGAGCAGGAAGGAACTTATCCTCTTCCCGAGGCTCAGGTTGACCGTTTCATGTTGAAAGTGGTGATTGATTACCCGAAAAAAGACGAAGAAAAATTGATCGTTCGTCAGAATTTGGAGAAAATTTATCCCCAGTCTAACACGATCCTACAACCGGAAGATATTCTGCGGGCTCGTGAGGTGGTGAAGGAGGTTTACCTGGACGAGAAGATCGAGAAATATATTGTTGACATCGTTTTTGCAACACGTTACCCGCAAGAGCATGGCTTGGAAAAATTCGTTTCCATGATTGCTTACGGGGCATCTCCTCGTGCTAGTATCAGTTTGGCCAAAGCAGCACAAGCGTATGCTTTCATTAAACGTCGCGGATATGTAATCCCGGAAGATGTTCGTGCTGTTTGTCACGACGTTTTGCGTCATCGTATCGGTTTGAGCTACGAGGCTGAAGCGAATAACTTGACCAGCGAGGATATTATCAGTGAAATTTTGAACACGGTAGAGGTACCTTAGTGATTGAAGACCGATTAATTTACGATTTGTGAATTACGATTAAAAAAGCATTGATTTGTGGTTGGAGATCATAAATCTAAAATCATAAATTAAGGGGGCTGGAATTTAGAATCTAAAATTTTTAAATCTAAAATTAACTAAGGTGGAGACTTCAGATTTATTAAAACGTGTCAGGCAGATTGAGATAAAGACTCGGGGATTATCGAGTAATATCTTTGCGGGGGAGTATCACACGGCTTTTAAAGGTCGGGGAATGACGTTTAGCGAGGTGCGGGCCTATCAATACGGGGATGACATCCGAAGTATTGACTGGAACGTGACCGCTCGTTATAACCATCCTTACGTGAAGATATTCGAGGAAGAACGTGAGTTGACCGTGATGTTGTTGATTGACGTGAGTGCCTCGCGTAATTTCGGTACGGTGTCGAAACTGAAAAAGAATCAGATTACCGAGATTGCGGCCGTGTTGGCTTTCTCTGCCATTCAGAACAACGATAAGATTGGCGTGATTTTCTTTTCTGACCGGATCGAGAAATTTATTCCGCCGAAGAAAGGACGGACACATATTTTGCATATCATCCGGGAATTGGTGGATTTTTATCCGGAACACAAGGAAACGAATATCTCTGTGGCGTTGCAATATCTGACAAACGCTATCAAGAAACGGTGTACTTGTTTCCTGATTTCCGATTTCATGGATGATCACGATTTCGAACACCCGTTGATTATTGCCAATAAGAAACATGACGTGGTAGCTTTGCAATTGTACGATCGTAGAGAGAAAATATTGCCTCCTGTCGGGTTGATGTACTTGACGGATGCGGAGACGGGAGAAAGTGTTTGGGTGGATACATCCGACAAGAAAGTCCGGGACGAGTTCGAAGCGTATGGCATCGAACGAGACAAGGAACTGGATCGGATATTCAAACATGCCGGTGTCGACATGGCATCTATCAGCGCTGATGAAGATTACGTGAGGTCATTGATCACGTTATTCAAGAGAAGAGGGGCTGGATATTAATTGAACATTGAAAATGGAGAATTAAAATGAAAAATAGAATTATTCTATTCGTAATTATCCTACTAGGTTGTGTCAGTGCTTTGAAAGCACAAAATCGGGAATATAGTGCCGAGATTGACACGAACTATATCATGATCGGGGATCAGATTCATTTCCGGATGAAAGTGAAGGCTGAACCGGGTGTGAAAGTGGCATTCCCTCAATTGAAGGACACGATAGCACAAGGAATCGAGATTATATCCGGGCCGGTTCGTGATTCTATCATGGAAAAGGACGGACGGGTACTCGTGCAGGAAAGTTACGTGATAACTTCTTTTGATTCGGGCGTGTTCGTGATTCCACCAATGCCCATTGAGATTCAACAGGAAAGTTATAATAACACGCTGCGTACTGATCCGTTACACTTGATCGTGAATACTTTCGTGGTTGATCAGCAGAAAGGAAATTACGATATTGTAATGCCTTTGGCTGCCCCGTGGACATTTGCCGAGATATTACCTTATTTGTTATGGACATTGTTGGGAATCGTGGTGATTCTTCTGGTTGTCTGGATTATCAAAGTTCGGAAATCCCGTAAGAGTCTTTTCCATCACGAAAAACCGGCAATTCCTCCGTACGTGTTGGCCATGAAGGCTTTGGAGGAGATCAAGAAGGAGAAATTATGGCAGAGTGGAAAGACCAAAGAGTATTACACGCAATTAACTGACACGATCCGGAATTATTTGGATGGAGAATTGGGTATCTCAGCGATGGAACAGACTTCTTTCGAAACTTTGAAGGCTTTGGAGAAATGCGAGCAGGTAGACGCAAAGCAACGGGATAAGTTGGCAGATATGTTTGAAACGGCTGATTTCGTGAAGTTTGCTAAAGCGGAGCCGTTGCAGGATGAGAACGTACGGAATTTGGATATTGCCTATAATTTTGTACAGGAAACTAATGATACAATTCGAGCCGAGCATGAGAAAGAACGCCTGGAGCAGGAGTTGAAAGAACAACAGGAGAGGGAGGCGAGAGAGAAGGCGGAAAAGGAAGAGAAGGAAACCGGAGAGGAGAAAGATAACTGAAATTAATTTATGATTTATGATTTACGATTTATGATTCGTTTGCAATCAAAACCTTAAATCAAGAAATTAAATAGGATCTAAAATAGAAGATATGTTTGGATATGAATTTGCAAATCCCGAGTACTTTTGGTTGTTGTTGGTGCTGATACCAATGATTATCTGGTACATATTCAAGGAGAAACGCTCGCATGCTGATTTGAAGTTTTCTTCAATCCGGGTGTTCAAGCAAATGAAACGGGGTAGCCGGATCTGGTTACGTCATTTATTGTTTGCAGCTCGGGTTTTGGCCATTCTATTTTTGGTTCTGGCATTGGCTAGACCACAATCCAGCACGAGTTGGCAGACCTATAACAGCGAGGGTATTGATATTATGCTGGCATTGGATATTTCCGGTAGTATGTTGGCACGAGATTTTACTCCTGATCGACTGGAGGCAGCCAAGGAGGTTGCGACTAAGTTTATATTGGAGCGTCCTCAGGATCGTATCGGGCTGGTTGTTTTTAGCGGGGAAAGTTTCACGCAAAGTCCTTTGACAACGGATCAAGCCGTGTTAGTCAACGTGATGAAAGATATTCGTAGCGGGATGATTGAAGATGGAACAGCTATTGGCCTCGGGTTGGCAAATGCGGTAAATCGTTTGAAGGATAGCAAGGCGAAATCCAAGGTGATCATTCTTTTGACGGATGGAGTCAACAACCGGGGAGCGATTGCACCAATGACAGCGGCAGAATTGGCAAAAACTTTTGGTATCCGGGTTTACACGATCGGTGTCGGGTCTTTGGGTGAGGCTCCTTATCCCGTGCAAACGCCCTTTGGGATGCAATTACAGCGAATGCCGGTTGAGATAGATGAAGATATATTGACCCAGATTGCTGACATGACAGGCGGTAAATATTTCCGGGCAACAGATAACAAAAAACTGGAGCAAATTTATCAGGAGATTGATCAATTGGAGAAGAGTAAAGTAGAAGTCAAACATTTCAGTCGTAAGAACGAGCAGTATTTCTATTTTGCTTTGATCGGGGCTTTGTTATTAATTGTGGAGGCGTTAGGGCGATACACGTTGTTGAGGAAAATTCCATAATTGTAAGTTTTAAATCTTAGATTGTGAATTGATGCAATTCGGAATTTAAAATCTAGAATCATTAAATTTAAAATTGAAAGGGTTATGTTTAGATTTGCACATCCTGAATTATTATACTTGCTGATTATCATACCATTGTTGATTGTTTTTTACGTGGTAGCAAGGATTCGGAAGAAAAAAGCGATTGCTGAATTCGGGAGTCCCGAATTACTGTCAACACTGATGCCTTTGCAATCTTATAAGCGGGAGACATTAAAATTTATACTTGTTCTGGTAGCTTTGTTTTTCGTCATTCTTGGGGTTGCAGGTCCTCAGTTCGGGTCAAAATTGCAACAAGTAAAAAAAGAGGGCGTGGAGTTAATTATTGCGTTGGATGTGTCAAATTCCATGATGGCGCAGGATATAAAGCCCAGCCGGTTGGATGCGGCGAAACAGGCCATTTCCCGAATGGTGGAAAAATTAAGTGATGATAAAGTGGGATTGATCGTATTTGCAGGGGATGCTTACGTGCAATTGCCGATCACGACGGATTATTCTTCAGCTAAATTATTCCTATCTGGAATTAATACCGATATTGTCCCGATACAGGGTACGGCGATAGGAACGGCAATAGATTTGGCTGCGAAGTCGTTTACCCCGGACACGGAGGCATCGAAAGCGATTATCGTGATCACGGATGGTGAAAACCATCAGGACGATGCGATTGCCGCGGCTAAAGCTGCCCGGGAAAAAGGTATCTACGTACACACGATCGGGATGGGATTGGCACAAGGAGGACCGATCCCGGAGAAGGGAAATCCCGGACAATACATGAGAGACGGGAGTGGTAACCCGATTATATCCAAGTTGGACGAGGAAACATTGAAAGAGATTGCCAAGGCCGGAGAGGGAATATTCGTGCGGGCAAGTAATTCGAACGTGGGATTAAACACCTTGTTGGACGAGATTGATCGTATGGACAAGACATTGTTGGAAGAACGGGTATTCAGTGATTATGCTGAAAAATACCAGTATTTCCTGATCATGGCATTGATATTCGTGTTGCTGGATTTCATGGTATTGGGACGTAAAAACAAGAATTTCTTGAAGATCAATATATTTGGAAGTGAGACGAAAAGTGTTGGAACGAATCGGTAAATTTTAAACGAGACATTATGGTGAAGATATTGATAACGATGATAGCAGCTGTAGTTATAAGTTTACCATCGGCTGCGCAACAGGAACGAAAATTTATTCGGGGCGGGAATGATCTGTTTAATAAACAGGATTTTGAGAAGGCTGAAGTGGAGTATCGTAAGGCTTTAGATACGGAAGTGAAATCATACGAGGGTGCGTTTAACCTGGGAGATGCGCTTTATAAACAGAAAAAGTTTGACGAGGCATTACAACAATTCCAATCGTTGGCTCAGAATGAAAAAGACAAGGAAAAGTTAGGAGAGTTGTATCACAACATCGGGAATACTCTTTTGGCCATGAACAAGTTGGATGAGAGTATTGAGGCTTATAAACAGTCGTTGAGAAACCGTCCGAATTCCCAAGAGACAAAGTATAATCTAGAATTTGCCCGCAAGCAGAAACAAAATCAAGATCAAAATCAAGATCAAAATAAGGACCAGAATAAGGACCAGCAGGATCAAAATAAAGATCAACAGAATCAAGATCAGAACAAAGATCAGAATAAGGACGAGAATAAAGATCAAAACAAGGACCAGCAAGATCAGAATAAGGATCAACAAGATAAAGATAAACAGGATCAAGATCAGAAAGATCAACAGAATAAAGACCAGCAAAACAAGGATCAACAGAATAAGGATCAACAACAGCAGGACCAACAGGCCCAGCCTAAAATCTCTAAAGAGGATGCCAAACGTTTGTTAGAGGCTTTGGAGGCAGATGAAAAGAAAACACAGGAAAAGGTACAGAAAGATAAAGTTCAAGCTCAAAAGGCAAAGAAGATGAAGATTGAGAAAAACTGGTAACTTTGTACGTTTTTCCATAGAGATAATAAAGAATTAAAAGATAAACAAATGAAGTCATTCATTATCATATTGCTATTATGCGTTATTGGTGGGTCTAAGTTATTTGCCCAAAAGACAGAATTTATCGCATCCGCACCTTCCGTTGTGGAAGTCGGGGAGCAATTCCGTCTTTCCTTCGTGTTGAACAACAAGGGGGAGAACTTACAGGTTCCCACGATAAAAGGGTTTGATTTACTGGCAGGACCGTCATTGAGTACGTCTTCTAACATCACGATTATCAATGGCGATATGAAACAAAATCAAGAGTACACGTACACTTATATTTTGGAAGGACAGGAAGAAGGAGAGTTTACGATCGAACCGGCCACGATCACCGTGGATGGTAAAGAGTATAAGTCCCAGCCCTTGAAGATAAAAGTGATTAAAGGTTCCGGGAAACCTCGGAATAATACCCAAAGTTCCGGGGATGTTTCTGAGAACCGGGGAAGTACTTCGATTACGGATGATGATTTGTTCCTGCGAATGGATGTGAGCCGCAACACGCTTTACGTGGGTGAGAGTTTGACTGCCACGTTGAAAGTATATGCTCGGGTAAATCTGGTCGATGTGCAGGGGAAAAAGATCCCGCCTTTTGACGGGTTCCTGACAGAAGACGTGAAGATTCCCCAGATTCATTTGGAACGTGAGGAATATAACGGGAAAATATATGATCGGGTAGGCGTGTTACAAAAAACGATTCTTTTCCCGCAACATGCCGGGACGTTGACGATTGAGCCTTACGAGTTGTATTGTCTTGTCCGCCAACGGGTGGGGAGTCGTGGTGGAAGTATCTTTGATGACTTTTTCGGGAATTCCCGTGATGTCCGGGTACTCTGCAAGAGCAAACCCGTGAAAATTACCGTGAAACCTTTACCAGAGGCCGGAAAGCCGTTAGGATTTAGCGGTATGGTGGGAACCCTTGCCATGACAACCTCTATGTCAACAGATACCTTGAAAGCGAATGATGCGTTGACGTACAAGGTGGTGTTACGCGGGAATGGAAACATGAAATTGTTAGAGGCTCCGAAAATCACTTTCCCGCATGATTTTGACGTGTACGATCCGAAAGTGACTAGGGATATAAGCGGAACGTCCGGAACCGTTACTTTTGAATATCTCGTGATTCCTCGTTATGCGGGGGATTACAAGATTCCAGCCGTGCAATATTCCTATTTTGACCCGCAAGCCGGGGCTTATAAGATGTTGAAGGGAAAGGAGTATTCTGTTCGGGTTGAAAAGGGAAATGAATCCAGTCAAGGAGCCGGGGAGGCAGCCTTACAGTCGTTCAAGAAAGAAGATGTCAGGATGTTGGGACAGGATATTCGCTATATCAAGACACACAAGAACGATCTCCGTCCGAAAGGCGTGTTGTATTTCGCCACAATGGAATACTGGTTGAGTTTCTTGATCCCTTTTGTACTTTTCGTGGTCGGGATGATTCTTAATCGTCGCCGTATCAAGGCAAATGCCGATTTGGTACGGGTGAAGAGTAAAACGGCGAACAAAATGGCTCAGAAACGTTTGCGGGCAGCCTCTGTCGCGATGAAAGCCGGAAACT
The DNA here is from genome assembly GCF_015560935.1 of Butyricimonas sp. BSD2780061689_150309_C8. Lineage (NCBI taxonomy): Bacteria > Pseudomonadati > Bacteroidota > Bacteroidia > Bacteroidales > Odoribacteraceae > Butyricimonas > Butyricimonas sp. BSD2780061689_150309_C8. Next base: position 100,396 of record NZ_JADMSV010000005.1, on the reverse strand, counting down.
CCGAGCTATTCTATCAAGAGACATTGAACGCTTTGTGGGGATATGTTAGTTATAAATTGAACATAGCCGCATCAGAATTGAATCGGGACAATATCAGTGATCACCTGACTCGTCGGGGGGCAGACGCGACGTTAATTCAGAGCTTTATCGAGGTGCTCGATCATTGCGAGTACGCTCGTTATGCCCCGGGTGCTAATCAAGGAGAAGAGATGGATAACGTGTACAAGGATAGTATATCTATTATCACGAAATTGGATAAAGCGATCTGAAAGCTAAAAGTTAGAAGCTAAAAACTAAGGTTAAAAACTAAAAGTTGAAAAGAATGAAAAGGATATATATAATATTGATGTTGCTCTTATCCGGTGTGGTGACCTATGCTACTGATGTCAAGACGCTGGCGGAGGAGGCAACTAAAATGTACCAGGAAGGCGACTATCAGAAAGCGATTGATTTGTATAACGAGATGTTGTCCGATGACATGGAATCCGCGACCGTGTATTACAATTTGGGAAACTGTTATTACAAGCAAGGGGAGACTGCGAAAGCCATATTGAATTACGAACGTGCTTTATTGTTGCATCCGGGCGATAATGATATAAAGTATAATCTGACGATGGCGCAAAAGGCCACGGTTGACAATATCAAGGTATTACCGGAACTTTTCCTTGTACGTTGGTATAATGCTTTCGTGACCGCTTTCACGGCTGATCAATGGGCGTACGTGTCTGTCATCCTGTTTATAGGATTTCTGATCATGGCAGCGTTGTTCTTTCATGCAACATCCATATCTTTAAAGAAAAGTTGGTTCACTTTAGGGATAATCATGCTGTTGGTGTCCGTGATGACCATTTTCTTTGCTTTGAAACAATATCATCGGATGACCGACAGGGATAGCGGTATTATTATGACTCCCAGCGTGGTGGTACGAGGGGCTCCGGATAATAGCGGTACCGAATTGTTTGTGATTCACGAAGGACTGAAAGTACAGGTTATCGGAACTCTAGGAGATTGGTACAACGTGCGTTTGGCCGATGGAAACGAAGGGTGGATTGCTAAAACGGACTTGGAAAAGATATAGTAGCGAGATACATAAAATGTACGGTGAAGGGGATAGCTGCAAAAATAAGTAGTTACCCCCTTTATTATTGGAAGATTATATGATTAGTAGCTGAAATTTGTTCCAGTTAAAGGCTCAGATAACGCATATCAATGGAATAGAAGCTAGATAAAGATGATGCAACTCATCTTTATCTCGTCTATAAGTCATCTGTATCTAGTCTTTGTTCAATGTACTGGCACTTAAATCCCCTTTTTCTCGCCTATTCTTGGATAGTTATTAAAATCAAGTATTTTGTGAGATTTAGATGTGAATATTGTGATTTGGAGGATCATAAAAAGATCGTTTTATGAAATACAAATATATACAATTTTCGCAAATTGTAAATAGAAGAAATTTATTTTCTCATTATTAAGAACCAATGTGTTGTGTTTTTCTATAATTCGGAACGATGTCTTGTAGTGTGAATATTATTAAACGATCGTTTAATAATATAAATAACAATAAAAGTATATGATAAAGTCATACTGTTTTCCAAGTACCTATGAGTTTACAAATCAAGAACTTTCAAAGGTTGCAAATAACCTTTTGGATGGAATAAAAATCAAGATTAACGAAAACGATTATATTGTTGGAAATTTAGCTTTGCGAGAGGGATATTCTCCTCACAAAAATATCAATTCAGCTCCTGTGGAGGAAGAATATCAATTATTATTGAAAGCTGGTTTATTACTGGCGGTTTCTCAAGGAGATTTTGCGATAAATTTGACTGTGGGTTTCCCTTTTTCTACCTATATGCTGTATCGAGATGAAGTTCGAGACATAATAGGAACGGGGCAAACGATAACTTTTGATAGTGGGACATTTGATCATGCCGGATTGGAGACAAAGAAAATAGATATTGCAGGGATAGATGTTATTCCGGAGATCGTGGGATGTATTACGGCAATTCGGGAGGGGAGTATATGTGCGCAAGGTAATTTTTTCATGATAAGTTTGGGTTTCGGAACTTGTGAGGCGGTCGTAAGTACTCCTTCTGGGATCGTGAATCGTTCTGCGGTCAGCATGAATGGAATTCGTTATGCGGTAAAACTATTTGAGTATGAATTATCCAAGAAGTTTTATTTGGAATTGAAAACGGAACATCAACTGGATGTTTTGTTTCAAGAAGGTCGGGTTACAATAAACAGGATACGGCATGATGTTACGGATTTACGTAAAAAGGTGTTGAGAATGTACTACAATGATGTAATCTCTCCTCGTTTGAAAAAAGCATTTACAGATGATGATTTCAGTAAATGTAATCAGATGTTTGTGGCCGGGGGAGGTGCTTATTATCAAGATTTGATCGATTGTATAAAAGATGAATTTGGGGATTTCCTTTCTATATCCGTTTATCCAGAACCGGAGAAATGTGCATCTCATGGTTATTGTCTCCATTCGAAATCGAAATTGGGAAATGATGCGCTTGGCGGTTTGGAGGCGCTTGACCCTGATGTGTTTTTGAAAAGTTCAACCTCTCGGTTGGCTGTCGGTTTGGATGTGGGGAATGCCACTACTTGCGTAACGTTTGTTGAATGTAGTGATTAATCGAGGATATGTTTTTTAGAAAGAAAAAGAAGGTGCGGTATGAATCTGACGAAGAGGTACAGGTTGATGCGTTTATAAATTTACCGACCAAAACAACGATTACCGGGGATTTACGTGCGGAAAGAGCTGTTCGGGTAGATTGCGATTTTAAAGGGAATATTGTTACAACGGAACGGGTTGTGATTTCTAGAGAAGGTCGTGTCGAAGGAAACGTGAAGTGTTCTTCAGCCTTGATTTCCGGGAGGGTAAGAGGAAATATTGTGGCGTTGGAGGCCTTGACGTTACAGGTTCCGGCTCATATAAAAGGAAATATCTTGACAAAAAATATTTATATCGAGCCGGGGGTTGTTATTGATGGTGTTTATAAAATTATAGAAGATAAATCGTACATAGTTTCACGTGATAAGAAAAATTATTAGGTTTTGTGGCGTGATAAATCATTTTACTTTGTAAATTTGTAATCCGGTACGATTTTTTACTCGTGCCGGGTAACAACCTGTAATAGATTATCATGGAGAATTTTATTGTTTCGGCGCGTAAATATAGACCTGCAAGTTTCGACACGGTGATCGGGCAGCACTCGATTACATCCACGTTGAGGAATGCGATTCTTAATAAACAACTGGCTCAGGCTTATTTGTTCTGTGGACCCCGTGGGGTGGGCAAAACAACCTGTGCCCGTATATTTGCCAAGACGATTAATTGCATGAATCTACAACCGAATGCCGAGCCTTGTAATGAGTGTGAGTCGTGCAAGGCGTTTAATAGCGGGCGTTCGTTGAACATTCACGAGTTGGATGCTGCCTCTAACAATAGCGTGGATGATATTCGAGGTCTGGTTGATCAGGTGCGGATATTGCCGCAGGTAGGGAAATACAGCGTGTACATTATTGATGAGGTGCATATGTTGAGTGCCTCGGCTTTCAACGCTTTCTTGAAAACGTTGGAAGAGCCGCCTGCCCATGCCATTTTTATTCTGGCAACGACCGAAAAGCATAAGATATTACCGACGATTTTGTCACGTTGTCAGATTTACGATTTTAACCGGATAAAAGTACCCGACACGATCGAGCATCTGAAACGAATTGCAGCCAAAGAAGGTGTACAGGCCGAGGAAGAGGCGCTGAACGTGATTGCGCAGAAGGCCGACGGGGCCATGCGTGACGCCTTGTCGATCTTCGATCAAGTGGTGAGTTTTTGCGGGAAGGATTTGACCTATGATAAGGTAATCGAGAATCTGAACGTGTTGGATTACGATTACTATTTTAAGTTGACAGATTTATTCCACGATGGTAAAATGGCCGATACGTTCTTGCTTTTTAACGAGATCATGGAGAAAGGTTTTGATGCCGGTAACTTGGTTTCCGGGTTGGGACGTCATTTCCGTGATTTATTGGTTGCTAAAGAAGAAATCACCGTGCAATTGCTGGAAGTGAGTGCATCCATCAAGGAACGTTATTTGAAACAAGCGAAAACTGTAACTCCCGAATTCATATTTGATGCCTTGAAAGTGATCGAGCAATGCGAGATGCAGTATAAAATGCGTGTGGAGAAACGTTTATGCGTGGAACTCACCTTGATCAAGTTATGCCAAATTAATGAACTAAAAAAAAAAGTCTTAGCATAGAGGAATTTACCGGGCTATTAAAAATAGCTGATTTTAATGGGAAATTCCAACAAACGGATGGTGGGACAACGGCTCCGGTTTCCGGGGAAAAGCCTTCTGTCCCTGCCGGAAAAACGAATACTTATAAGGCAGAACCGCCACATTCATTTAAATTGAAAATGGCAATGGCGGAGACCCGGGAGAGCTTGCAGGTCCGGCAGGAAGAGGGAGGTGCAAAGGTTGAGGATAACCGGGTAAAAGCACAAAGCGAATTTACGGTGGCGGATGTGATTTCCGCGTTGGAAACTTACGTCGCAACTTCGCAGGAAGATACGACCGTTAAGATTGCCTTGACTTCTCACACTCCCAAAGTGCAAGGGTTTGTCATCACGCTTGAGGTTGATAATGACTTTTTATTGTCCAAGGTGACGGATATACATCCTTACTTGCTCTCCTTCCTTACCAAAAGATTGAATAATGGTTTTATTACCCTGAATGTTCAAGTTTACACGGAACCGGAAAATGGCGAGGAGAAAAGACGGCTTTTCACGGCTAAGGATAAATTCGATCATTTTGTCGAGATCAATCCAGCCGTGAGTGAGTTGAAAGCCTTGTTCGGGTTGGAGATAGAATGATGTAATTTTAAATTTTAGATTTTAGATTTTAAATTTCCAGTCGCACGGGGTGGGACGATGCCTTTTGATTCCATACTAAATTCTAAGCTTTAAACTTTTCTTCATTTTCAATTGTTAAATAGTTTCTCCTGCGGCGAGATGGAGCAATTTGTCTTTTTCACCAACGATCCAAACCACGTCACCGGCCTCGAAGGTGGTGTCCGGGGTGGGGTTCATGGTGGAGGTGCCGTTGCGTTCGATGCCGATGACGAGACAGGCGGCTTTATCACGGATACCGGATTCCCGGATGGTGCGTCCCACGAGTGGCGTGTCGGCCTCAATGGTGAATTGTTCCAAGCTGACTTCCGGGGGACGCTGTTGTTCAAGTTCGTGTTTCCGTTTTTCTACGCGGTTTTCGACAAACTCACGGAAGACGTTAATTTCTTTGTCCGTGGCGGTCACGATGATGTGGTCGAAAGGATATAGGCGTTCTTCCCCACCGGGAATGTTTATGCGTTCTTCTCCCCGGATGATTGTTACCACGCTGACCCCGCAGGTCTGGCGGAAATTCAATTCCTTTAGCGTTTTGCCGACGCTGGGAGAGGATTGCGACACTTCGAAGTCGGCGAGGTGGAGATCCCGGTCAAGTAAATGTTTGACAAAACGTTGCTTGATGGGAGACTTGCGTTCTTGTTCCTGTTGGCGGGCCGTGAAGTTACGCAGGAAACGACGTTCCAGTTGTATAGAGTATTTTTTTAACCGTTTGGAATAGATGAAGAACAGGATGACCGCGGTGGCGATCACCAGCAGAAGACCGGCAGCGACGTTCACGAGGCTGGATATGACGAACATCACGATCCCGATGCAGAGTGCTACCCGTAGAACGATGAGGGATACGAGTGGTCCCCGGTTGTATTTACTATCACTCCATAATTGTTGGAATTCTTCCGAATGGTTCTTTTTCATCATGATCGCCCGTAGGAAGGGGGAGATAAGTAGCAGAATGGCAACGGCGCTAACAAGGCCGCCCTGTATTCCGGGAAGTTCCTTGCGGATTAACGGGGTCAGGTATTGTAGGAAAAGAGCTATGGTGAAGACCGACAGGATGGTGTAGGTGATCACTATGCGGCATAACGCTTTCAGTAGTTGGTGCCATGTGCTTTTATGGTGGATCGTGTTCGTTCCCGTGCTATACCTGTCAAGGAAATGAATCCAAGGGGCCGGTAGGTGTTTGGTCACGAACTGGTAGGCGGGGTCTGCCAAGCGAATCATGTAGGGGGTGAAAAAGGTGGTGATGACGGAGACGGTAACTACTATGGGGTAGAGAAATTTGTCCGTCACGTGCAGGGTCATACCTAGACTTGCGATAATAAAAGCAAATTCTCCAATCTGTGCTAACGAGAATCCCGATTGGATGGCAATCCGGAGGCTTTGCCCGGACAGGAGTACACCGGATGCGGCAAACGTGATTTGTCCGACCATGACGACTGCGGTGATCAGTAATATCGGGAACCAGTACTCGACGAGCATGGCGGGATCGATCATCATCCCGACCGAGACGAAAAAGATCGCCCCGAAGAGATCTTTCACGGGTTTAATGAGGTGTTCGATGTTTTCGGCCTCGATGGTTTCCGCCAGGATGGACCCCATGACAAAAGCCCCCAGTGCGGAGGAAAAACCGGCTTTCACGGCAAGTAGAACCATGCCGAGACAGAGTCCGAGTGACACGACTAATAATGTTTCCCCGTTGAGCCATTGTTTCGTTTTTTTCAGGAAGGTCGGGATGAGGAATATCCCGGTAATAGACCAGAAAACGAGGAAGGCGATGAGTTTAAGGATGCTGTCGACCATTTCCATACCTTCAAAATGCTTGCTGACGGCCAGCGTGGAAAGTAATACCATGAGGACGACGGCGAAGAGATCTTCCACGACAAGAATTCCGAAGACGACTCCTGCGAAACGCTGATTACGGAGACCCATATCGTCAAACGCCTTGAAAATGATAGTGGTGGATGACATCGAGAGCATTCCCCCGAGAAAGAGGCTATTCATGTGTCCCCATCCGAGTGACAGCCCGGTGATGTAACCCAACATCATCATGGCACCCACGATGGTAAGGGCGCTGATCATGGCGGTTCCCCCGATGTTCATGAGTTTCTTGAAACTAAAATCAAGTCCCAAGGCAAACAGGAGGAAAATGACCCCGATGTCAGCCCAGATATGAATATTCTCGGCATCCATGATCATGGGGCCGCCAAACGTGTAGGGGCCTGCGATAATACCTGCCATGATATAGCCCAGCACGACAGGTTGTTTTAGCCATTTAAAGAGGATGGTTATCAATCCGGCGGAAAATAAGATAATCGCCAAATCCGATATTAGGACAGGAATGTCTGACATGATGTTTATTTTTGCGGGAGCAAAGTTAATGATTTTTGATTTGGATGAATAAATATCAATTATCTTTGTGTGGATATGAGAAAAAAAATCAACATTCAAAAAGGGGCCGTGTTGGGGGCGATACTCACGACGATTGTCGCGGGAATGTTGCTTTCCGTGGTACAGGTTGTCGTGAAACCACCGTTGCTGTTGGGGGAGAGATTGTTGCCGGGCGGAGGATGGGTTCAAATTGTGCTGGCAGCTCTTTTCGGTGGATGGCTATATTTGCTGATGTTCGACCGGAAACGACGAGGCGTGTGGCGGAGACGTATTTGGCTACTTTTCTCGATCGTGTTCTTTAGTCAGTTATTTTTAGGGATTTTCGTGGATAGTGTGTTTCTGATGTCGGGAAAACTTCATTTTCCCATACCCGGACTGGTCCCGGCAGGGGTATTTTACCGGGGAGAGGTGTCATTCATGCCGTTTTTGTTTCTCGTAACGATTCTATTGTCCGGGGGTGCGTGGTGCAGCCAGCTCTGTTATTTCGGGGCGTGGGATAGTCTGGCAGCGGGAAAAAATGGAAAACGGGAGGTCCCTTCTTCTAAAATGAGGTCCCGAATGCGTTGGACGGTATTGTTTGTATTTATAGGTGTTGCTTCCGCGTTGAGAGGTTTCGGGGTTCCGGTGATTTATTCCACGGGGCTTGCGGCTTTTGCCGGGATGGTGGGAATCATGGTTATTGGGTTCGTGTCTAAAAGGCGTCATGTTGCCATACATTGCTCTTCCTATTGTCCGGCGGGGACGTTGGTCATGTACTTGAAACACGTGTCTCCGTGGCGGTTGCGTCTGAACGATCGTTGCCGGCATTGCATGGCTTGTACGAGGGAGTGTCGGTATGGGGCTCTGTCGAAAGTAGACGTGCTGAAAGGGCATCCGGCAATCAACTGTACTTTGTGCGGAGATTGTCTCGCGGGATGCGGTCATGATGCCTTGGAGTATCATTTTTGGGGAATCTCTCCTATATTGGCGGAACGCCTTTGGTTGGGGACTACACTGGTACTTTTCACGTGTTTCCTTTCTATTGCCCGGGTTTAAATATGTGGAAAAAAAGATTGCATATTTTGGTTTTTTTAACGTGCATATCCGCGTAGGGATACTACATTTGTGTGCTAATCAATAAAAAATATGAAAATAGACCGATTTCTTCAATTATTTGTGGTAAAGGAAAAAAAGTTTTACCCTTTGTATATCGAGCAAGCCGCTAATATAGAGGCTGCAGCCAAACTTTTGGTGGAGTTATTACAAGAGCAAGACCCTGAAAAACAGAAAGCGCTGTACAAGGACATCAAGGAGTTCGAGCATAGTGGAGATATGATCACCGCTAAGTTGTACGAGGAATTGAACAAGACGTTTGTTACTCCCTTCGATCGCGAGGATATTAATCTGTTGAGTGGCCGTATGGACACGTTTCTTGATTTTATTCACGATGCCGCGAAACGAATGTTGATGTACCGTCCGAAGAGTGTGAACCAGTTGTTGATTGCGATGGGGCAATGTATCGTGGAAGATGCTCGTATCTTGAAGGATATTATGAATGGATTGGAGTATATCCAGAAAAAACCGCAGGAGATTAACGAGAAATGTGTTCGTATCAAACAGATCGAGCATGACGTGGATGATTTGTATGAACAATTTATGAGTGATGTTTTCGCGAACGAGAAGGACGCTATCGAACTCGTGAAACTGAAGAATATCGGTCAGGTGTTGGAAGACGCTACCGACCGGGCAAAGGACGTGGGGGATATTGTGCGAGGTATTATTATTAAATTTGCCTGATCGCTATGTTGACAATCGTTCTTTTAGCTATTGTGATCGCTCTTCTTTTCGACTTTTTGAACGGAATGAATGATGCGGCCAATTCGATCGCTACGATCGTGGCGACACGTGTATTTTCTCCCACGATGGCTGTTTGCTGGGCAGCATTCTGGAACTTTGCCGCTATCTTTATTTTTGGGGTGAGCGTGGCTCACACGATGGGCGAAGGAATCGTGGATCCCTCGAAAATCAATGAATATCTTATTTTGGCAGCTTTAATCGGTTCGGTGATCTGGGTTTGGTTGTGTACTCATTTCGGTATGCCGATCAGTGTGTCCCACGCTTTGATCGGGGGATTGATCGGTCCGGTATGGTTCACGTTCGGGGGTGACGCTCTGGTTGCTTCCGGGATATTCAAGATTGCCATCTTTATCGTGCTGTCCCCTTTGATTGGTATGATACTGGGATTCTTCATGATGTGTCTCACGATGCTCGTGTTTCATAAAAAACACCCGATGAAAGTGGAAGGGTTGTTTAAGGGATTGCAGTTGTTCTCTTCCGCTATATTCAGTTTGGGACATGGTGCTAACGACGCGCAGAAAACGATGGGTATCATTGCCATCCTGTTATATAGTGTTGCAGGAAGTAATACTTTCGTGAGTGATTATTTGTACGAGAATACAGGAGAGTTTCATGTTCCCGCTTGGTTGATTGTTACTTGCTACTCGGTGATCGCTTTAGGTACGATTATCGGGGGAAAGAAGGTGATCAAGACTTTGGGGGACGGGTTGGCCCGGTTGAAACCCGTGCAGGGATTCTGTGCCGAGACATCGGGAGCTTTGACATTGATGGGAACAGCCGTGTTGGGGATTCCCGTGAGTACGACTCACACGATTACCGGCTCTATTATCGGGGTTGGAATCACGAAAGGGGTTGCTTCTGTTCGGTGGGCTACGGCCACGAATATCGTGGCGGCCTGGATTCTTACGATTCCGGCAACCGTCGTGATGTCCGGTCTTGTTTACTGGGTGATGGGGTTGTTCCTGACCTTGCCGGAATAAGTATATAAAGTTTGTAAAGTCTATAAAGTTCATAAGGTTCTACTTTATGAACTTTTTTATGCATAATATCATAACTTTTTGGGGCTCTATCAAGTTTAAATAGATAGATTAACCTAAATTTTATAAGTTATGATGTTTATATGGTATATTTTGATTGGTATTCTTGCCGGGTATTTGGCAGGAAAAATAGTCCGGGGAGGTGGAATGGGTTTGTTGGTGAACCTGATTGTGGGAATCATTGGTGGCGTGTTGGGAGGCTGGCTTTTCGGCATCATGGGAATATGGACAACGGGTGTTATCGGGAGTTTGATCACGGCGACCGTGGGGGCGATTGTTTTGCTGGCGATTGTTTCGTTGTTCAGTAAAAGAAATTCGTAGATATATGAAAAAGAAGGTCCGAGGTATTTATATACTTTTATGCTTTTGCGTGTTTACGCCCTTGGTGTTGCAAGCCCAGACAGACGAGGAGAAGAGGATATTGCAGGAACGGGAGGAGATCAGCAAGCAGAAAAAAGGCGGTTCCGTGGTTGTTGATGAGAAGACCGCGTTGGAGTTGTTTGATAACACGCCGAGTTTTGGCATTTTCCGGGATAATTATTTCGTTACGGGGGTGCCTACGAACCGGAAGATTGACAAGCACAGTGCGGATGCCAAGTTTCAGATCAGTATCCGGCAACGTCTGACGAAAAGTATCTTGCCTTTCAAGACCTTCTTGTATTTAACTTACACGCAGCGTTCGTTTTGGGATATTTACGGGAAGTCCAGTCCATTTCTGGATAATAATTTTAATCCGGGGCTTAGTTTGAGCAAAGCGTTGATCTATCGTAATCAACTGATGGGAATAGCGGTTCTTTCTTTTGAACACGAGTCGAACGGTCGGGATTCGCTGGCCTCTCGCAGTTGGAATTACATTTCTCTTTCGGGTTCGTGGTTTATTGATTACCGTTTTTCTGCCCAGATGAAATTATGGGCTGGATGGGTCGATAAAGAAGGAAATCCCGATTTGTTGAAGTATAAAGGCTACGGATTCATGGCGTTTAACTACCAGAGTGCAGACGAGCGTCTATGGTGTTCGGCCGTGATTAATCCCCGCCGGAAGTTTATTAACATGAACACGACGCTGGAGATCAATTTCAAGCCTTCTCCGAAAGCTAACGAGTATTTCTTTTTACAATACTATAACGGGTACGCGGAGAATCTTTTGGAATACGATCGTTACGTGTCGATGGTGCGAGTGGGTATTTGTATCAAACCGGTTTTGAGAAATTACTACTAAGTTCATAAAGTCCTTACTTTAGATTTAAAATTTTAGATTTCCACTCACAAGCCCACGCTTTTCCAACTTTTTCTTCCCGTTTTCGTATACTCTATTAACAATTAAATAATAAAAGCGTTATGTACAAGTTAATATTGGTACGGCATGGGGAAAGTGTCTGGAACAAGGAAAACAGGTTTACCGGGTGGACGGATGTCGACCTGAGTGAACGGGGCGAACAGGAAGCACGCCGGGCGGGAGAGTTGATTAAGAAACATGATCTCTTCTTTGATGTAGCTTATTCTTCCGTCTTGAAACGTGCGATTCGTACGCAGCATATTTTGGCAGAAGTTGCCGATCGGGTGTGGGTACCCGAAGTTCATCACTGGCGTTTGAACGAGCGACATTACGGGGCATTACAGGGATTAAATAAAGCGGAGACGGCAAAGAAATACGGGGAGGAGCAGGTGCATATATGGCGAAGGAGTTTTGATGTGACACCACCATTGTTGGAGCCGGATGATTCTCGTTGTGCCGTTTTCGAGGATAAGTACAGGGATGTTGATCCGGCCGTTCTTCCTTTGGGGGAATCATTGGCATTGACGATCACGCGGGTCCTCCCGTTCTGGCAGGATTATATCGCACCTTCGTTGCTTGCAGGGAAGACGGTTCTGGTAACGGCCCACGGAAATAGCCTGCGGGCGTTGATCAAATATCTGGATGATATTAGCGACGAGGAGATCGTCAAGTTGGAGATACCGACGGGTATTCCCCAATTGTATGAGCTGGATGAGCAATTGCATCCCTTATCTCGTAAATATCTGGAATAGATTTCCACGTGTGAAGTGAACCCTAAAAGTAATACCCGGCTTTTGGGGTTCACTTCTTTTTTGTAAGTTTGAGGCAAATTGTAAAATGAATCGTATGAAAATTATAACTTATAACGTGAATGGGTTACGGGCCGCTTTGTCCAAAGGTTTTACACAATGGCTGGAGGAAGAACAGCCGGATGTCGTGTGTTTACAGGAAACGAAGGCCCAGCCGGATCAGATACCTACACTGGAATTCGAGGCGTTAGGTTACAAGTCGTACTTTTTTTCAGCCAAGAAAAAGGGGTATAGTGGGGTTGCCATCCTGACCCGGGTGGCACCCGACCACGTGGAGTACGGGATGGGTATTCCGGCTTATGATGACGAGGGGCGTTTTATCCGTGCCGATTACGGTGATCTTTCTGTCGTGAGCGTGTACCATCCGTCCGGGACTACCGGCGACGAGCGGCAGGCATTTAAGATGAAATGGTTAGAGGATTTTCAGCATTATATCGGGGAGCTGAAAAAGGTACGGCCGAATCTGATCTTGTGCGGGGACTACAATATATGTCACCGGCCGATAGATATTCACGATCCGGTGCGGAATGCCACGAATAGCGGGTTCTTACCGGAAGAACGGGAATGGATCGGGGGATTTATTGATACCGGTTTTATCGACACGTTCCGTTACTTCCATCCCGAAGAGGCCGGGAAATATTCTTGGTGGAGTTACCGGTTTAACGCCCGGGCAAATAACAAGGGATGGCGTATTGATTACTGTATGGCGAGCGAAAGTCTTAAATCCCGGCTGCAAGATGCTTATATTTTGCCGGAAGTGCATCACTCGGATCATTGTCCTTGCGTGCTGGAAATGGGGGAGGTTTAAAGTTAAAAGCTAAAAGCTAAAAGTTTAGAGTTGGGAATGAATGAAAAAAGGGCTGATCAATGATCAGCCCTTGTAAATGAATACCCTTGGTTAAGAAGGTGTATGTGAGGATCGGCGTTTGTTACAACCGAAGGGTATTCAAGGATAGCCCTTTAATTTTTTTAGAAGAATGCCCCCGGTTAAGAAGGTGTATGTGAGGATCGGCGTTTGTTACAACCGGGGGGCATTCAAGGATAGCCCTTTAATTTTTTAGAAGAATGCCCCGGTTAAGAAGGTGTATGTGAGGATCGGCGTTTGTTACAACCGGGGACATTCAAGGATAGCCTTTTAATTTTTTAGAAGAATGCCCCCGGTAAGAGGTGTATGTGGGGATCGGCGTTTGTTATACCGGGGGGCATTCAGGAATTATTTTTAGTCTGGTTTAGTCATAGTTTTAATTTCTTTATTTAATCACCTTGTACGTGATCTTGTAATCCACTCGTCTTAATTCCGGGAAGAAATGTTTCATCATGTACCTGTACGGTTTCCCGTTGTTCAAATCCATGAGGCGCTTCTCTCTTCCCTCGAACACGCTGTAGTTTTCCATAATCGAGAGTACTCGTTCTTCATCCGGCATCCCGTACAGGAGAATCAATCTTTTCAACCCGATCCAGTCTTCCCCTCGCCAATCCACGTGGTAAAGGTTTTCCGGGAATGAATACCTGCGGAGCAAGTAATTCCTCAGCGCTCTCGTGCGATCTCTGGATAACACCTCGTTCTGCGCGTATGATCCCTCTGGTGATGCGAAGCCGGTGAGGTAAATCCCCGTGATCTCGTAGTCGGGATTGCTCGTGATGGAATCAAGAGTTACCCTGATTTTGTCCAGCTCCTTCTGATTTCCTCTGAAATCGGGGAGTATATAAGTTTGGTTTAGCGGGAAGTCCAGGTATGCTGAACCTTCCTTGTAGTATATGTTTTTCTCTTCTTCAACCTTTTCGGTAGCAACCACTTCCACTGTTTTTTTCTCGCGGTTTTCCAAGGTGATGGTTTGCGCCAGCATCTTGATGGAGATCAGACGTTTTTCTCCGCCACATTCACAGAAGTTTTCCCGTAAATTCAGTTTAGCGTCCTTCATCCAAGTTTCGTAAGGAATGACCACGTTATAGGCGATTCTTTCCCGGCTCCATTGGTTGACAATGACCGTCGTGTAGATTGGGAAAGGGGGATGCCCGTGATTGAAAGCCAGCGCTCGTTGGTAGGCTTTTTCCCGTCTTTTCCCGTTAATCACGATGGACGGTAGTTCCTCGGATTCTTTCTCGGTTTCGACTACCGGGGTCAAGATGAAAGCTTGGTTCTTGTGTACGGGTAAGCCGTTCAAGTTCACGTTCATTTCGATATAAACGCTGTCTCCCTGTTGCTCGAAACGATTCTGTATAATTTTCACCTCTCCCAAATATACTTCTTGAGCCTTGAGTTCCGTGAGGAACAGTCCGGCTGTCAACAAGAATATGGTATATATAAACGCTCTTTTCATCACCTTACTTATTTTATAATATATATAAAATTGATCCCGATTTTCGTGGGTCCGATATAATCTTTCGTACCCTTCTTGATATATGGTCCACAGGTCTGGTATTCGTACTTGTCGTACTCGATACGTGCGTAACCCACGCCGATCGTGGCCTCCAAGTTCCATCGTTTCCCTATAATCCACTGGTGTCCGTACGCGATTCCGGCCCCGTAAAGCGTTCCCTCGTAACGATATTTCTCCAGTCCCAGCATTTTAATCCCACCCATGTTGAATTCGCTGTAAAAAGCGTGTATCCCCCAAAAATGGCCGTTAAAGCGTTCGCAGGTCCAGTAGCGAAACTCCGGTTGTATCAACCAATGCTTAACTTTCTTGTTATCTCCAAAACTCCAGGGGTTGTAAGTCCCTAGTAAATCCACCGTTGTTTTCTTGCCCAATCCAATTTCTGCTCCGACGTTAATGGTGGTCGTCAACCAGTAAAGGGCATTTGTTTTCACTCCTATTAAAGGAGCGTCGTAAAACCTTTTTTCTTGTCCGTGAGATCTGCTTATCACCACGAATAAAATCAGACCTGCTACGATTATTACTTTCCTCATCATTACCCTGCTTACGTTGTTTTTTTGTTATTACAAAAGTATCAGATGGAACGTTTGGATTGGTGACCATAAAGGTGTATTTGCGGACTAAATCTTTTCTAATGAAGGAATTACAATTTTATTTTGACTTGTTTTTCGAGATTTTTATTAAATTTGTAAGATATTTATTTCGTATTTCGCAACAGAAATAAATACAGACTCGTATAATAAATCAAATAGTTGTATTAATAAAAAACTCAAATCATGACAACTTATAATTACAATAGCGAGTTAATTAAAGCTATGAATGAAAAATTACCGAATGGTACTAATTTGGCGAATACGCTAATAGATATGTTATATTTAGGTAAAGAAGCTGTGTATCGTAGATTACGGGGGGAGGTTCCCTTCACGCTGGCAGAGGCTGCCGCGATTTCCCAGAAAATGGGGGTGTCGTTGGATAAGCTGGCCGGGACGAATGCGGATTCGAATGCTATATTTGATCTGAATATTATACGTCAGACCGATCCGTTGGAGACTTATTATTCCATCGTGGACAATTACGTGAAGATTTTCAGGGATTTAAATCGAGACCCGTCTTCGGAACTTTGTACTTCTTCGAACATGATTCCCCAGACGTTTTACCTGAAATATGAACTCCTGTCCAAATTCCGGATGTTTAAATGGATATATCAGTTTGAAAAGATTGATATAGAGAAACATTTCGAGGACATTGAGATCGTGGATAAATTACTGGAGAAACAGCGGGAGTTCGTGCGGGAATCGCAGGAATTCGGGCATACGGAGTATATATGGGATGATAAATTATTTATTTACTTGATTAACGACATCAAGTATTTTGCCAGCGTGCATCTGATTTCCCATGAATATGTTCAAAAATTGAAAAAGGAGTTACTCCAGTTACTCGATGAGTTGGAGGAGATTGCCACGCGAGGTGCTTTCAAAACGGGACAGGAGGTCTGTATATTTATATCTAATATAAACTTTGAGGCAACTTATAGTTATATCGCCTCTTCTGCTTACCATATCAGTTTGGTCCGGGTTTTTGCGATCAACTCTTTCGCAACGCGCGATGAGCAAGTTTTTAATAGTGTAAAAGAATGGATTCATTCGTTGAAGAAATTTTCCACTTTAATATCCCAGAGTGGGGAAATGCAACGTATCAAATTCTTCAAAACACAGCGGGAAATTGTCGAGGGTTTGTGTATTTAGCCATGTTCAGTTTTTGAAAGCCTATTTTAATTCTCGTTTCGATTAATGAAATAATCATTTGAATTAGAATTATTTATTGCACAAAATAAATTGAAATGTAAAATATGATACGATATTAGAAAGTTTGTATATTGTTGATACACTGAATGTAGCACAGAATTGTGAAGAATATACTTCATATTTGTACTGTTGAGTGAGCGAGATGCCACTTGTATAGTATGAATTTTAAACGTGCGAATCAATGAGACAAAAATACAATTAGAATCGAACCGCGTCGGGTGAGCAATCACCGGATGCGGTTTCGTGATATGTGGCAATAAACTCTATTTATTAATTAAAAACCATTTACAATGAACAAACGAGAATTAATTGAAAAAGTGGCCGAGAAAAACGGAACCAGTAAAGTAGAAGCAGCTAAGGCTGTAAACGCTGTAATCGGAACCATGGCTGAGACGTTAAAAAAAGGTGAAAAAATATCCTTGTTAGAATTAGGATCTTTCGCTATCAGAGAACGTAAAGAACGTAACGGTTATAACCCGAATAGCAAGGAAAACATGGTGATTCCGGCTAAGAAAGTAGTTAAATTTTCTATAGGTAAATACTTTTTTGATTAAGGAATAATACCCCTATGAAAAATGCCGTGGTAAATGAATTAATCAGCACGATGCGCGAGGTTACCCCTAAAGAGGGTAATCTTGCTAATGTCCTTATGGATATATTGTGCATGAGTAAGGAGGCGATTTACCGGAGATTAAGGGGTGAGGTTGCTTTTACGTTCAGCGAAGTCGCGATCATCGCCAGTCAGCTGGGCATATCGTTGGATAAGATTATTGGTAACAGTATGTCCGGTGGGGCGATGTTCGACTTGAACGTGCTCAATCCAGCGGATCCGATGGATAACTATTACGATATTCTGGTGCGCTATCAGAAACTTTTTCGTTATGTGAAGACGGACCCGACAACGGAGATAGTGACTGCGTCGAACACGATTCCTTATACATTTTACGCCCCTTACGAGCATTTGTCAAAATTCCGGATTGGCAGGTGGTTATATCAGAACGAACGCTTGAGAACTCCCGCGTCCTTGTCCGACATCGTTCTTCCGGAAAAATTAGTAAAAGTTCAGAAAGAATTAATTGAAGATTTAAGGCTTGTCAGAAGGACTTGTTTTATACTGGATGAAAATCTCTTCGGTTCGTTTGTTAAAGAGATCAAGTATTTCTCTGAATTGGGACTGGTTTCGACGAACGACGTGCAAAACATGAAAAAGGAGTTACACCAGCTTTTACGCGAGTTGGAAATATTGTCTGAAAAAGGATCGTTTCACAATGGGAACGCCTTGTCGGTTTATCTCTCTAACGTGAATTTTGAAGCAACGTATAGCTACGTGGAGAAGGTCGGGTTTCAGATATGTTTTTTGCGGGTTTATTCGATCAACTCGATGGATTCGCGAGACAGTAAAATATGTGATTATCAAAAGAAATGGATTCATTCGTTGAAGAGACATTCCACGCTGATTTCGCAAAGTGGTGAGATTCAACGGATGATGTTTTTTAATGAGCAAAAGAAAGTAGTAGACGCGTTATAGTGTGAACGTGTAAATTTTAGGATGGAATCCGGGGTGACTCCCGGATTCTTTTTTTGTTCCTCGTTTTTCGGATAAAAATGTATCTTTGTGTAGGAAAATGAAAGATTGAATTATGAGTAAGAGTAGGATCGTTCGGGTTTGGATTGCTGTCGCGTGTTTATCGCTAGTAATCTCCGCTTGTTCTTCTTCCCCTAAAAAACAGGGAAAAGAGGAACCTAAAAATACAGAAATCAAATCATTTCAGGCACCGGAAATTCCACCTGTTTATACCGACCAGCGGGAACGGGCGAAATACTTGGTGACTCATTACTGGGATAAGTTTAATTTTGCCGATACTTCTTTGATCCGGATGCCAGAGATCACGGAACAGGCTTTCGTGGATTTCTTGCAGGTGTTGCCTTATGTCTCGTATACCGATGCTGAGAAAGAGATTTTCGGGATGTTGGATAAGGCATTATCGGCTGATACGCTGATGTTTGCCTATTTCACGGTGTTGTATGATAAATATCTTTATAACCCGAATTCCCCGATGTTGAACGAGGAACTTTATCTTCCCGTGCTGAAATATATCGTGAATTCCGAACGGGTGGGAGAGATAGATAAAATGCGTCCCGCTTTTCGGCTGGAGATGGC
This sequence comes from Butyricimonas sp. BSD2780061689_150309_C8, assembly GCF_015560935.1. Taxonomy (NCBI): domain Bacteria; kingdom Pseudomonadati; phylum Bacteroidota; class Bacteroidia; order Bacteroidales; family Odoribacteraceae; genus Butyricimonas; species Butyricimonas sp. BSD2780061689_150309_C8. The sequence continues at coordinate 81,788 of NZ_JADMSV010000005.1, read as the reverse complement.
GCTAAAGAATCGGGTGGGGAATCCGGCAACCGATTTCACCTATACATTACCTTCCGGGAAGAAAGGGAAGTTGTCGGGCATAAATGCGGATTACACGATTCTCTTCTTCAATAATCCTGATTGTAATGCCTGCCGGGCCATTAAGGCCGAGGTGGAGGCATCCGGGGTGGTGAAGAACTTGTTGAATGTCAAAGTACAGGGTAACCGGAAGAAACTAGTATTCTTATCTGTATTCCCTGATCCCGAGCTAGAGGTATGGCGGCGAATGTTGCCGGAACAACCGAAAGAATGGATGTGTACTTATGATGACGGTCAAGTGATCACGAAGGAACGCCTCTATGATTTGCGGGCGATCCCGACATTCTATTTGTTGGATCGAGAGAAACGGGTTTTGTTGAAGGATGCTCCCTTCCGGGTAATTGAGGCCTATTTGGGGGAGAGGTTATAAAGTTCGTAAGGTTTATAAAGTTTATAAAGTGTCGGGTGTCCTTTGGACAAGTTTAATGGCAGCTTAAGCTGCCATAGACAAAGCGCCCGCAGGGTCCATAGACCTTATGGACTTTATAAACCTTATAAACTTTTTATTCCTTCAGCGCCGCAATCACTTCCGGCATCATGGTCCAGATCGTGTTTTCCGTTTGAGCGGTGTAGAAATTGCCGTCGATCTCGGATTTCTCGTCGGAGGCTTTTGCATGTTGGATGGCCGGTTTGGCAAGAGGATGAACGGCTACTTTCTTTCCGGTGGCGATGCCCACGGAGTCGAACATCATGGCAGCGGCGCAGTGGCCGATCATGATTTTACCCTTCTCCCCGAAAGCTTTGATCACGGCCAACATATCTTGGTTGTAAGGCTTTCCGGCGTTTTCCCCGAATTTAGGTACAGCGTCACCACAGCCGAATACAAGAGCGTCGAACTCGTCCTCGTGTCCTTTCAAGTGAGCAATCACGTCATCTGCCACGAGGGCAATGCCGGAATTCGTCTTGATTTCTTTCGTTTCTGCCACTGCAAATACTTTATAGGAAATGCCATTTTCGAAAAATGTTTCCAGATACTGGAACAAACCGAACCCGTTTACCGGGTTAACTGCCAATACGGCTACTTTTTTTGCCATGGGTAAATTTTTTTAGTTAAACAATAGTTCTTTAAAGTAAGTTTATTACTTTTGTTTAGCAAATGTAAGCTATTTGATTTGCATAAACAAGAACGAACTTATAGATAAGATAGTTACACGGAGATAACTATTGTTGATACTAAACCATATATAGGGAAGAAAAAAATGGAAAATTTTTACACGAACGATAATTGTCCCATTCGTGATGTTTTGAGTCGCTTGGGTGACAAATGGTCAATGCTCGTCCTCGTGACGTTGAATGCGAACGGAACCATGCGATTCTGTGATGTTCATAAAGCGATTGCCGACATATCCCAGCGTATGCTGACGGTCACCTTGCGGACGTTGGAGGCCGACGGGTTAATTTCGAGAAAGGTATATGCCGAGGTGCCGCCGCGGGTGGAATATCGGCTCACGGAGCTGGGTGAAAGCTTGATGCCGCGGGTGCAGATGCTGGTGGATTGGGCATTGGAACACATGAGTGAAATCATGAAACATCGGGAAGTGATGGCCAAATAATCAACTATGGAGTGTCAGCTCGGAGGAACGCATGTGGGATGATCTGGGATCATGTTCATGTGCGTTCTGTTTTTTGCAATTTAGTTGCACGAAATGAATCGTAATTTTACGGAAAATTAAAACAGTAGAATGATGAAAAAATATAGTGCAGAATTGATTTCCTTCGGGTTGCTGGTTTGCGGAATCGGTTTATCTTGGGGGAATGTTGCTTGGTTTCAGGCGGAAATCGTGCGATTTGTATGGTATTTGGTCGCTTTTATTCCGGTAGGGTTTCCCGTGTTGAAAGAGGCCGTGGAGTGCTTGCGGGAAAAGGTATACTTTAACGAATTCATGTTGATGTCACTGGCAGCCATCGGGGCCTTTTATATCGGGGAGTACCCGGAAGGCGTGGCCGTGATGTTATTTTATTCCATCGGTGAGAAATTCCAAGATAGTGCGGTGAGCCGGGCCCGTTCGAATATCCGGGCTTTACTTGATGTACGTCCGGAGCAGGCGACGGTTATTCGTGACGGGCAAGAAAAGATCGAGAAACCGGAACAAGTTCGTGTCGGGGAGATCATCGAGATCAAGGTGGGGGAACGGGTACCCTTGGACGGGATCATGCTGGGTGACGTGGCGGCTTTTAACACGGCGGCTTTGACTGGGGAGAGCGTGCCTCGGAACATCCGCACGGGAGAGGATGTGCTGGCGGGGATGATCGTGACCGACCGGGTTGTGCGGGTGAAGGTGACGAAACCCTATGATCAGAGTGCTTTGGCCCGGATTCTGGAAATGGTACAGAACGCCTCCGAGCGTAAAGCTCCCGCGGAACTTTTTATCCGGAAGTTTGCCCGGATCTACACGCCCGTGGTCACGGGGTTGGCCGTGTTGATCGTGCTGGTTCCTTGGATCGTGTCGTGGGTACAACCGGACTTCTCTTTCGTGCTGAATGATTGGTTGTACCGGGCGCTTGTGTTTCTGGTAATATCCTGCCCGTGTGCGCTGGTGGTCAGTATCCCGCTGGGGTATTTCGGGGGAATCGGGGCGGCATCTCGGCAGGGAATTCTCTTTAAAGGGGGAAACTACTTGGATGCAATCACGAAGATTAACACGGTTGTATTCGATAAGACCGGGACATTGACGAAGGGAGTGTTCGAGGTGCAGCAAGTACACGTCCGGGAGGGTTTTACCGAAGAGGAGGTTGTGCGAACAATTGCCTCTGTCGAGAGCCGGAGCAATCACCCGATAGCCAAGGCGGTCGGGCAGTATGCTAAATCCCGGCAAATCTCCATCCGGCGTGACGTGGAGGTCTCCGAGCTGGCAGGCTACGGTTTGATGACACTCGTTGACGGGCAGGAGGTACTGGTGGGAAATACTCGTTTGTTGGAGAAGTACGGGATCTCGTTCCCGTCCGAGCTGACCGGGGTTCCCGAAACGCTTGTCGTGTGTGCGGTAAATGGCGAGTACGTCGGTCACTTGTTGCTGGCGGACACCGTGAAAGAAGATGCTAAAGAAGCCGTTGCAGCATTAAAAAAATTAAATATTGATAATATTCAGATATTATCGGGAGATAAACAAACAATTGTTTCTAAATTAGCAGGGTATTTAGGCGTGGACGAGGCCTACGGGGATTTGTTGCCCGAGGACAAGGTGGCGCACGTGGAGGCATTGAAGAGCGATCCGGGAAGGCGTGTTGCTTTCGTGGGTGACGGGATTAATGATGCCCCGGTACTTGCCCTGAGCGACGTGGGAGTTGCCATGGGGGGCTTGGGAAGTGACGCTGCGATTGAGATCGCGGATGTGGTTCTCCAGACGGATCAGCCCGGTCGGTTGGCCATGGCGATCCGGATCGGGAAGGAGACCCGCCGGATCATCTGGCAGAACATCACGCTGGCTTTCGGGGTAAAACTGATCGTGTTGGTACTGGGAGCCGGGGGACTCGCCACCATGTGGGAGGCCGTGTTTGCCGATGTCGGGGTAGCCTTGTTGGCAATTTTGAATGCGATAAGAATACAGAAACGAGCAAGATAGAGTGTTATGGACGAGAAGGTATATTTGGAAAAACTGGAAAAGCGGGAGATCAAGCCGACGGCCATGCGGCTGTTGATTCTGAAGGCGATGACCCGCTTTACCCGGGCGTTTAGCCTACTGGACCTAGAGACGGAATTGGATACCGTGGATAAATCGACGATATTCCGGACGATTAATCTGTTTTTGGATCATCACTTGATTCACGTGATTGATGACGGTTCCGGTTCGTTGAAATATTCGGTATGCAGTAATGAATGTACCTGTTCTATCGATGATCTTCACGCTCATTTCTATTGCCGGAATTGCCACAAGACCTTTTGTTTAAGAAAAATTCACGTGCCCACGGTGGCCTTGCCCGGCGATTTTACGTTAGAAAGTATAAACTACGTGTTGAAGGGGTTATGTGCCGAATGTTCTTCACGGGTGGAATCGTAATTAAAAACAAGAAGGATATGAAAACAAGTAAATTCAAAACCACCGCCAAATGTGGCGGATGCGTTGCCAAGATCGGTGAAACGCTGGATAAAGTAGTCGCTCGTGACCAATGGAATATCGATCTCTCCACTCCCGACCGGGTGTTGACGATTACTTCCGATTTGTCAGATGACCGGGTAATCGAGCTGGTAAAAGAGGCCGGGTTTAAGGCTGAGAAATTGGGATAAAATTTTGTGTTGATAAAATTACTCCGCCATTTTTATTAACAAATAAGGAGGGCGGGGTTTTCAAAAACACTTATACTACCTGCACGCTTTGTCCAAAAACGGTGATGATTTCTCCTTTGGTGATTTTAGCCCGTTTGCGGAATTCGAGTTCTCCATTGCGGGTAACCTCTCCATTTTCCACGAGAATCTTGGCCATGGCACCGCTGTCAGCGATGCGGGTGGCCTTTAGCAGCTTGATTAATTCAATGTATTCGGTGTCTATTTCAAACGTGATCATGGTGTCTGTATTTTGGACGCAAAGGTAACCAATTTTTGTTGCATACCGTAAAGTAGAAACAACTTAAGGAGTTGAATGTTATTTTTGCGCCTTAAAATTTAGAAAATAATGATTAGATTGTTTTAATGATTTGATCGTTAAGTAATAATGTAAAAAAGATTCTATGAAGAGATTAGTCATTGTAGTATTGGCTTCTATTTTGAGCATGACGGTTTTTGCCGAAGGATACCAAGTCAATTTGTTAAGCACGAAACAGACCGGAATGGGACACGTGGGGACCGGGATGAAATTGGGTGCGGAGAGTATGCATTTTAACCCGGCAGGGCTGGTGTTTTTGCGTACCAATATGGATTTTTCACTAGGTATATCAGCTATCATGGCCAAGGCTAAATATAGTTACGACGGGTATTCGGCCAAGACGGATAACCCGGTAGGAACGCCGCTATACGCTTACGCCGGGTTCAAGATTTACGATAATTTGGCTGCCGGAATCAGCCTGACCACTCCTTACGGGAACTCCTTGAAGTGGCCGAAGAACTGGGCCGGGGCAGGGTTGATTCAGGATATTAGCCTGAAATCATACGTGATTCAACCAACGCTTTCTTATAAGATCACGGATCGTTTGAGTATCGGTGTCGGTTTGCAACTGGCTTGGGGAAACGTGAATCTTTCTAGGGCATTGATGGGGGCGAGCGATTTGCAGGGGATAGGAACGAAGTTTGAAAGTTTATTACCATTGTTGGCAGGTGTTCCCTCGAATATAATTCCGGATGCGGATAAACAGGCAATGCAGGAGATGGTTGCATTGATGAAAGGGACGGAGGTTCCACCGGCTTATGCTCGTTTGGAAGGAAATGCACACATGAGAGTGGGTTTTAACGTGGGAATCATGTACGATATTTGTGATAAAGTGACTGTCGGTTTGTCTTATCGTTCCAAGATCAAAATGCGGGTAAAAGAAGGGGAGGCATCGTTAAATTATGCCAACCGTCGTATTGAAGATTTGTTTGCCAATATGGAAGATTTGCTTGCTAAATACGGTCCGATGTTGAATCAGTTACCGGGAGTGACGATCCCGAATATCTCTATCCCGAAGTATGATGAGGGTACTTTCCATGCAGAATTGCCTTTACCTTCCAACACGACGTTGGGAGTGAGCTATCGTCCCACTGATCGTTGGGAATTGGCACTGGATTTACAATACGTGGGATGGAATGCTTACGATTCTTTGAACGTGTATTTTAACGAGGCGGAATTGGGAATCGCACCGATTAAAGCGGAGAAAGATTATAAAAATTCAATGACTTACCGTATCGGGGCAAGCTACAAGACAACCGATCGTTTGGTGTTACGTGCCGGAGTATATTATGACCAAAGCCCGATTCGTAAGAAGTTGTACAACCCGGAAACTCCGGGAATGGACAAATTAGGGCTTTCTGCCGGATTGACTTTCGAGCCTTACAAGGGATTGCAATTTGACGTGGCTTTCCTTTACATTCAAGGGTTCAGCCAACACGGAAAGTACCCGTACAAGAACGTGGTCACGGGAGCGGATGAAATGTTCGAGGGGAAATATAAATCCACGGCATTTTCTCCATCAATAGGTATTTCTTATCGGTTCTAATATAAGGGGCTGTCTAAAAAGTCAATTTTATTTCAAAAAACTCCTCCGTCACTTCGTGCCACCTCCTCTATAAACAGAGGAGGAGCTGGTGACACTTCTTAAAGACAGGGAGTATTTCAACTCTCCCTCTGTTTATAGAGGGAGTACCCCGAAGGGGGGAGGGAGTTTGAAAAATAACTTTTGGGACAGCCACTTTGTTTATAAACCTTATCGACTTTATAAACTTTTATTTTTAACCGGGAACGGAACGATTCAATGAAATATCACGTATAACTGAAGATAAAAGTTATTACGTGTATGGAAGCAATGAGCAATATTCCTAGTAAAGGAACTAAAAAACGAGTTGTTATTGTGGGGGGTGGTTTTGGAGGGTTGAAATTGGCTCGTCGGTTGAATGACCGGGATTTTCAAGTTATATTATTAGATCGAAATAATTATCACCTTTTCCAGCCTTTGCTGTATCAGGTGGCAACATCGGGAATTGAGCCGAGTGCGATCTCTTTTCCTTTCCGAAAGATTTTCAAGAGACGACATGATTTTCATGTGCGGATATGCACGGCAGAGAGGGTGATCCCGCAGGAGAACCGTTTGGAGACTTCCATCGGGGATGTTTCTTATGATTATTTGGTGATTGCCACAGGGGCAGGAACGAACTATTTCGGGGATCAGACGTTGGCACAACGGACAATGCAGTTGAAAACGACGTCGGATGCCTTGTTTAACCGGAACCGAATGATCGAGAGCTTCGAGCGGGCGTTGAACACGTCGGATGCGGAAGAACGAAGGCATTGGCTGACGTTTGTGATTGTGGGAGGTGGGGCCACGGGAATCGAGTTGGCAGGTGCTTTAGCGGAGATGAGGAAGTTCGTGTTGCCGAAGGATTACCCGGAGCTGGATTGGAATGAAATGCGGATTCTCCTGGTAGACGGGGGAGAACGGTTGCTGAACGCTTTTTCGGGGAAATCCTCGGAGGACGTTATTCGGAATTTGAAGAATATGAAGGTAGAGGTACTGTTGAAAAAGCTCGTGAAAGAGTATGACGGAAAGAAATTGACGTTCGTGGATGGTGAACAGGTTGTTACGAACAACGTGTTCTGGGTGGCTGGGGTGAAGGCGAACAGTTTGGAAGGGTTACCTCAAGATGTCTACGGTCGGGGAAATCGTCTTCTCGTGGACGAGTTCAACCGGGTACAGGGGATGGCGGATATATTCGCGTTGGGGGATACCGCCTTGATGGTGGCGGAGAACTACCCGAACGGTCACCCGCAGGTCGTGCAGCCTTCCATACAGCAGGCTAGTTTATTGGCGAAGAATTTACGACACGTGATCAAGGGGAAACCCTTGCGTCCTTTTAAATACATGAACAAGGGGTCTATGGCCACGATCGGGAGGAATGACGCCGTGGCAGAGATTTCCGGTATTCGTTTCAGTGGATTTTTTGCCTGGTTATTGTGGCTGTTGATTCACTTGATGAGTATCGTGGGGGTGAAAAACCGATTGTTTATATTTATCAACTGGATGTGGAGTTACGTGACGTACGACCAGTCATTGCGGTTGTTGATAAAGCCCGAGGTGAAAAAAAGCGACCCGTTCTGAGTCGCTTTCTTAATCATTTATTCTCCCGCGGGAGCGGTTCCCACGGCTACGCTTTTACTGCGTTCAACAGATTGCAGGGCCAAGTAATTGGCTCCGAATTTCTCCAAGTTGTCCAGTTCTGTTTCATACTGATCTTGGTGAATTTCTTCTTCGGCAACAAGCGTTTCGAATAGTTTCTTGGATACGGCATCCGCATTGGCAGCACATTCTTGAGCCCAAGCGTTATAGTCGTTTACACTACCTTCTTCCATGGCCGTGGCCAATTCCAGCATTTCTTTCGGTTCGTGGATTTTCTGAACATCCCCGGATGTTTTCATTTCCACTTCTCCTTTCAAGAACAAGATACGTTCTGAAAGCTGTTCCACGTGCATCATCTCTTGGATGGCGGTACGTTTGAATAACCCGGACAACAGGTCGTAACCCATATCGTCACAACGGAAATGAAAATACATGTACTGGTGTACGGCAAGCAATTCGTCAGCAACTGCTTTGTTTAATAATTCAATGCTTTTTTCCTTTCTACTCATAATAGCTAAATGTTAGTAGTTTTACGATTCGCTAAATTAAGAAATAAAAGTGGCATATCCTAAATTTTGTCTTGGAATTAAAAAAGTGTACATTTGTTTAATCATAAATTCAAGATAATGAATGTTTCCCCTAAGGTGTTGCTGGTGACACCACCGTTTACGCAGTTGAATACACCTTACCCGGCGATGATGTATTTGAAAGGTTTTTTGAACACGAAAGGAGTTGATTCCGTGCAGGTTGATTTGAGCTTGGAAGTGATTCTGGAAATATTTTCATCCCGGGGGCTGCATGAGCTTTTTCAACAGGTGGCAGCCCGGGAAATCCGTTTGTCGGATAACGCCCGGCGTATTTTTGCTTTGCAAGAGGAGTATGAGCGCACAATTGACGCGGTCATGGCTTTCCTGCAAGGAAGGAACCGGACGCTGGCTTACTCGATTTGCGAATCCTATTTCCTACCCCGGGCAAGTCGTTTCGAACAGGAGGAAGATACGGAATGGGCCTTCGGGGTGATGGGGTTGGAGGATAAAGCTCGTTACCTTTCTACCTTGTACTTAGAAGATTTGTCCGATTTCTTGCAAGAGACGGTGGATGAGCATTTCGGGTTTAGTCGCTACGCGGAGCATCTGGGGCGTTCGGCCTCTTCTTTTGATGAGTTGAACGCGGAGCTGGCAAAGCCCTTGACTTTCACGGATCATTACCTGATACGGCTACTTGCGGGCCGGTTGAAAGAGTATCGTCCGGAGGTGGTGGCTATCACTGTCCCGTTCCCCGGGAATCTTTATAGTGCTTTGCGTTGTGGGGAGTGGATCAAGGTTAATTACCCGGAAGTCACGGTGGTGATGGGTGGGGGATTTGCCAACACGGAATTGCGGTCGTTGACAGATGTGCGTTTCTTCCGCTTTACCGACTACTTGCTGTTGGATGACGGCGAGTTACCGTTATGGCGTTTGCTTGAACACGTGACGGGACAGATCGGGGATTCCGATTTGGTACGCACATTTTGTTTACGAGACGGGAAGGTCGAGTTTTTGAATGATGAATCGACCGTGATTATCCCGCAGAAGGAAGTCGGCGTGCCCGATTATTCCGGCTTGTTATTGGATAGGTATGTTTCGGTGATCGAGATCGTAAATCCGATGCATAAATTGTGGAGTGACGGGCGATGGAATAAACTGACTCTGGCTCACGGGTGTTATTGGGGAAAGTGTAGTTTTTGTGACGGGAGTTTGGACTATATCCGGCGCTATGAACCGAATGAGGTGAAAACGCTTGTTGACCGTATGGAACAAGTGATGGCACAGACGGGGGAAGGTGGTTTCCATTTTGTTGACGAGGCTGCACCTCCCGCTTTATTGAAAGAGCTGGCACTGGAAATATTGCGCCGAAGACTGACGGTTGTCTGGTGGGGAAATGTCCGTTTTGAACGGGCTTATACATGGGATTTGTGCCGTTTGTTGAAGGCATCCGGCTGTATTGCCGTGTCGGGCGGGGTAGAGGTAGCGTCTGACCGGGTGTTGGGCTTGATCAATAAAGGGGTCACTCTGGAGCAACTGACCCGTTCGGCCAATCATTTCACGGGGACGGGAATCATGGTTCACGCTTACTTGATGTATGGTTTCCCGACGGAGACAACACAGGAAACTGTCGATTCGCTAGAAGTGGTACGCCAGTTATTCGAGTTGGGATATATCCATTCCGGTTTTTGGCATCGTTTTGCCATGACTGCGCATAGTCCGGTAGGTTTGTGTCCCGAACGATTTGGAACCCGGGTAACTGAACCGCCTTTCGGGGGGCTTTGCCCGGAATGACGTGGCGTTCGAGGATTTACAAGGAGGTGATCATGACGAACTGGGGGGTGGATTAAGTCGTTCACTATATAATTATATGCGGGGAGTGGGGTTTGATTTGCCTTTACAAAAATGGTTTGACTGCAAAATTCCGGCAACCACGATTCCGCCTCGCTTTGTCGCACATATGGCGGAAGAACAGGAACCCGTGGAAAAATTACATTCCCGGCGCCTATACTGGTTAGGAGGTCGGGTGGAGTTGGGGCCGGAGAGCGTGAAAAAAGGGAAATATTCGATCGTGCTATTGCTACATACGAATAACCGGGAGATGGCGATCAAAATGAGGGGTGACTGGGCTCATTTTATCCACGAGTCGCTGATGCAGGTGGGAGTGGATGCTGTGAATCCTTATCTGCTGGAAGACTTTAGTCGGAATTACGAGATCCTGTTTAACGATGACTTCCTGCCTTTCTGGTATAGTAAAGAGATGCAGGCGATCCGGGATCATGGTTTGTTACTGCTTTAACCACATCCCCATGAATAGGGGTTGGCGGGGTTAAATTTAATCATATATAGGGATTTACCGGTATTGTCGGGTGCGCTATCTTTGTCATGTACAAAATAAAATAATACATCGAGATGAAGAAAGTTGGAATATTTTATGGCTCCACGACGGGAGCAACCGAAGGAGTAGCTGAAACGATTGCGGCTCGTTTGGGTGTTGCAAGTGAAGATATACATAACGTGGGAACTACAAAAGTGGACGAGGTCGACAAGTACGATGTTTTGTTACTGGGTAGTTCTACATGGGGAATCGGAGAGTTGCAGGATGATTGGAACGATTTCTTGGATAAGCTGAAAGCGAAGAATTTGTCGGGTAAGACCGTGGCAATCTTCGGGTGCGGGGATTCTGCCTCTTTTGGCGGGTCATTCTGCGATGCTATCGGAATAATTTATAACGAGCTACAAGGAAGTGGATGTCAATTTGCCGGTTCGGTGGATACCGACGGGTATAGTTACGACTCTTCCGAGGCTTGTGTGGATGGTCAGTTCGTGGGGCTTCCTTTGGATGAATCCAATGAATCTGACCAGACTGATAAGAGAATAGATGCTTGGATTAGTGGTTTAAAGCAAGTGATCTGTTGAGTCTAGTTGTTGTTTTTGATTTAAGAAAGCGTGTTAAAAGGCATTTTAACACGCTTTCTGCTTGTAAAGTCTATACTCTCCCTCTCCTTTCCTCCTCGTATAGCAACCGGATGATCCCGTCTGATAATCCGAGTTTGGGGACGATGATTTCATTTATCTTGCATATTTTTCCCACGGTGAGGAATATTTTCATGGCGGGTATGATCACGTCGGCCCGGTAGGTGTTCAGTTTCATGATCCGTTCCCGTTCTTCGAGGTTGAAGGATTTCATGTATTCGTAAAGAATATCCAGTTCCTGGTATGTGATTCGTTCCCGTTCCTTTTTATTCAGTAATTTATGAATCTTGTTGATATTTCCGCCCGACCCGATAATGGCATCCGGGGTATATTTTTCCGTGATGTTTTTCAACCATTTTTTGAAGTGTTTCATCTCCTCTTTGTCCACGGCGTCATTTAACATACGCACGGTTCCCAGCGGAAAAGAACAAGCCTCGACCTTGACGGATTTACTATAAACAATTACTTCGGTGCTACCGCCACCGACATCCACGTACAAGTAGGTTTTGTCATCATCCACCACCTCGTTCATGCCCCCGGCGAAAATGGTTTCTGCCTCTTTGGTCCCGCTGATGATTTCAATGTTCAGGTCACACTCTTTTTGTATCTGTTCGGCCACGGATTTACCGTTTCGCGCCTCTCGTATGGCACAGGTCGCGTATGCCTTGTAGCTTTCCACGTTGAATGCAGACATGATATACGAGAATCCCTGCATGGTTTCGCATAGGCGTTTCCCTTTCTGTTGTCCTATTTCTCCTGTTGTGAATACGTCTTCTCCTAACCGGATGGGTACTCGCAGAAAGGCTATTTTTTTGAACAGGGTTTCCGTGGGGTATTCTTCCACGTTGGATATGAAAAGTCGGATTGCATTCGTGCCGATATCGATAGCGGCTAGTGTTTTCGTGTTTATGGTCATTTTTGTGTTTCGTTTTGTGATGCGTAAAAATTGTATAGTGCCACTTGTGAGCGAGTTTGCAGGTCTGTTTCATCCGGTGAGGAAGGTGACACCCGCTGATTTATAACCTCTAAATTCAGGTTCCGGGCTTTTACCTTGTCTTTCCACTGGATGGAAAAAGTATTCTTTAGCGTGTTCAGTATGGTTTTATCTTGAATCGGGATACCGACTTCCACTCTGCGGCTCAGATTGCGGGTCATCCAGTCTGCGCTGAGAATAAACGCCTTTTCTTTTCCCCCGTTGTAAAACAAGATCAGGCGGGCGTGTTCCAGGTATTTATCCACGATACTGATGGCTCTGATGTTGTCGCTTAGGCCTTTTACTTCGGGCATCAAGCAACAGGCTCCCCGCACGATTAAGCGTACACGTACCCCGGCTTTACTGGCCTTGTAGAGTAGTCCGATCATCCGTTCGTCCGTGAGGCTGTTACATTTTACGTAAATGTAAGCCTTTTTCCCGTCTTTAGCATTTTTGATTTCGTTGTCGATCAAGGATTCGAAACGTTCCCGCATGTTGTAGGGGGAGACCAGTAGCAGGTCCGTATCGAGTTGTTTGTAATTATTTTGCAAGAACTCGAAGACACGTTCCGCATCTTCCGCCACGGTCCGGTTGGCAGTGAACAGGCTGAAATCACTGTATATTTTGGCGGTGTCCTCGTTGAAATTTCCGGTTCCCACGTGTACATATCCCTTTAATTGAGAGCCTTCCCGCCGTTTGACCAAGGCGAGTTTGCAATGGACTTTCAATCCCGGTATCCCGTAAATTACTTTTACCCCGGCTTGTCTTAATGCCTCGGCATTGTCGATATTTCTGGCCTCGTCGAATCGGGCCAGTAATTCCAGTAACACGACGACCTTTTTCCCGTTCTTGGCGGCATTGATTAGCGTGTTGATGATTTTTGACCTTTCGGCCGTGCGGTATAGTGTGATGTAAATTGAATCCGTGTGCGGGTCCATGGCGGCTTCCCGCATAAAGTCGATGAAATGGTTGAACGTGTGATAGGGATAATTTAACAAAATGTCCTGTTTCCGGATCACGTCGATCACGCTGGAAAAAGGTTTAAAGGCTGGATGGCGTAACGGGGAAACCTCTTCGTATTCTAATTCCGGATTAATTTTAGGAAATTTCATCAGATCTCGCATCAGATGATAGCGTCCGCCGGGGGTAAGATTCCCACTTTTACTTAGTCCTAACTTGTCGGTGAGGATGTTGAGCAGATCTCCGGGCATCGCCTCGTCGTAGACGAGACGAACGGGACGGCCATAAAGTCTTTTATTCAATCCTTGTTCCATTTTTTCAACAAGGCTTTTCGATACGTCGTCATCTAGTGTCAGCTCTGCATCCCGCATGAATTTGAAGGTGTAGGCCGAGATCTCGTCGTACGAGAACATGAAAAATATATCATCCAGACAAAGACGGATGATGTCATCAATGAAGATGATCCGGGTATTGTCGTTGGGGGAAGGCAGTACGATGAACCGGGGTGAGAGGCTGTTGTGTGGTATTTCGATGATAGCGTATCGGTTGTTCTTCGTAGAATTCTTGTTGACCATTTTAACGGCATGATAGATGCGCTCGTCTTGCAGGTAGGGGAGCCGGACGCTTTTTCTCAACATCAGCGGAACGAGTAACGGACTGATTTTCTCCGAGAAGTATTGTCTGCAGAATTGTTTTTCGTTTTCATCCAGAGCATTTTCATGAACCACGTAGATGTGGTGGCTGACCATTTCGTCCAGGATTTGCGTGTAGGTGTTCTCGAATTCTTTTTGGGATTCACAGACTTTTTCCGACACTTTGCGTTGTAGTTCCAGCGAGGTTAGGTTTCCGGAGAGTTTTTTATCCTTTTCTTTCTTTTTCTTGTCCAGCCGTTCCAGGTTGGCAACTCTCACCTTGAAAAATTCATCTTGATTGTTGGAATAGATTCCGAGGAAACGGAGGCGTTGTATAAGCGGGACGCTCTTATCCTGGGCTTCCTGCATCACGCGTTCGTTAAACGAAAGCCAACTTAATTCTCTATTGTATAACATACTTCATCTGGTATAACATTCTGTTTTTTACGAGGACAAAGTAGGTGCAGAATTGTTACATTTGAATGAAAATAATGTTGCAATGAAGTTACTTTTGTTTGGATCGGGCCGTGTCGGGTGTTTCCGGTTGAATTTCGATGATCTTTCCTTTCTCCCGGATATATTCGTACAAGGCCTTGTAAAACAGATGGGAGGTGAGCGTGGTGGTGTCTCCCAGAATAATGAGTTTCATGCGGGCTCGGGTGATGGCCACGTTCATGCGGCGCAGGTCATTTAGGAATCCGATGTTTCCCTCGCTATTGGCCCGTACGAGACTGATTAGGATAACATCCCGTTCTTGGCCTTGGAACCCGTCCACGGTATGAATCGTGATGAGTTTCCGCAAGGGGATAAAGAAGCGGTTCCGTTTGATGATTTGCCGGATATATTGTACTTGCACCCGATAAGGGGATATCAACCCGAAATCGATTCTTTCATCCAGCACTCGTTCAATACCGATTTTCTCGATATATTCCTGTAATTGTTTTACCAACAATTCGGCTTCAGGCTTGTTGATTCGTCCATACGTTTCGTTAACACAATCTTCCGAGAACTCGCAGAGGGCCGTGTCGAACCATTCGATGGGAGTGTCGTATTCGAGAATATTACGGTGGCGTACTTCCGGAGATGCCTGCAAACGGCCTTTGTAGAACCATTTCGAGGGAAAGTACATGATGTCTTCGTGCATCCGGTACTGTGTTTCGAGCATGGAAACAGTTTCGGGTTTACGCTGGATAATCTTTTGGAGTAGCGTACGATCCAACCCACCTTTTGCAGCTTCGTAACATTTGATGGTGGGAGGTAACTGGCAGTGGTCCCCGGCAAGTATTACCCGGTAGGCCTTGGATATGGCAATCCAGCAAGCAGCCTCTAAGGCTTGTGCAGCCTCGTCGATAAACAAAGTGGAGAACATTTTCCCGTTTAATTGTTTATTGGCGGAACCGACTAGCGTACAGGCAATCACGCGGGCCTCCCCGAAGAGTTGGGCATCAATCTTGATTTCCAATTTGATGGCTTGGTCCCGTAAATCATGCAGCATCCGGCGGGCAGATTCCCGTTTGGCTCCTTTCAAGCGTTTCAGGCGTCCGGAGAGTTCCCGGATGGATGCTCTCGCGGCTCGTAACGTGGGGTAGGCAGGATGGGATTCGAATTTGCGTTCGTACGTGAATGACAGCATCTTGTCGTTTACCCGTGTGGGGTTCCCGATTCGTAGTACATTGACTCCCCGGTCCAGTAACTTTTCGGCGATCCAGTCCACGGCTGTATTGCTTTGGGCGCAGACCATTACTTGATTCTCCCGTCGCAGAGTTTCGTAGACGGCCTCGACGAGCGTGGTTGTTTTTCCGGTTCCGGGAGGGCCGTGAACAACTGCAACCTCTTTGGCTGCCAGTACCCGGTTTACCGCTTGTTCCTGTGAATGGTTCAGCCACATCAAGTGAATTGGTTGAAGTTTTCGTTGTTCCATCATCTCGTTTCCCAGTATGACTTCCCGTAAGCGGGCAAGGCGGTTATTCTTGGCCTCCATGACTTCCGTTAGGGCGGAAAACATGGTTTTATAGGAGGTCCCGTCAAAGTAGAGTTGTACGCCCAGATCCGGGCATCCTTGAATATCCAAAAGGCTGTTGGAGTTGGGTAACACGACGAGCATCGTATTTTCATGAACGTAACTGATGGTTGCTGCGAAACTGAAATAACGCAAATCCCCCGTTTGGTTAAAACGAAAAAAACAAACCGGACGACCGTATTCGAAATTATGATCCGTGTCGTCATTCTCATCCCGTTTGATCTCGATGATGAGTTGGTTTAACGAGTTGTAGTAACTTTTATTCGCTGACACAGGATACCAGCAAACACCTTGCTGAATCCGTTTAGGGATTCCTGCACGTTGTGTTTGTTGGTAGAATGTCTCTTTTTCAAACTCGAATTCCTCTTGCAACAGTTTGTATTGCCGCAGGAGATCAACCAGGGGGGAAGGTATTTGTTCGCAAGCCATGTTAAACGGGTTACCAGGTTAATATTTCGTTCCCGGTTTCCGTGATTAATATGGTGTTTTCCCATTGAGCGGAAGGTTGTTCGTCTTCGGTAATAACCGTCCAATCATTATCTTCATCGATGAATATATCCCGTTCTCCCATGTTAATCATCGGTTCGATCGTGAAGATCATACCCGGAACGAGCAGCATTCCCGTACCCCGTCTTCCCACGTGTTCCACTTCCGGAATCTCGTGGAATTTTAAGCCGACCCCGTGTCCGCAGAATTCCCGGACAACCGAGTACCCGTTACTTTCAGCATATTCCTGGATCACGGCGCCCACGTCTCCGAGAAAACGCCAGGGTTGTGCGGCCTCAATGCCTTTTTCCAAACATTCTTTCGTGACACGTACCAGTTTTTGACGATCTTCCGCGACTTCCCCGATCATGAACATACGGGATGCATCTGAAAAGTAACCATTGTATATAGTGGAAACGTCAACATTGATAATGTCACCACTTCTTAAAATAATATTCTTGTCCGGTATTCCGTGACATACTTCTTCGTTAATGGAAGTACATACACTTTTTGGAAAACCCTCGTAATTCAACGGTGCGGGGATAGCCCCGTGTGCCACGGTGAAATCGTATACCAGCGTGTTTATATCCTCGGTTGACATTCCTTCCCGGATGTTAGCCGCCACGTGATCCAACACGGCCGTGTTGATTTTTGCACTTTCGCGGATGCCTTCAATTTGTTCCGCATTCTTGATAATCTTTCGGGGGGGAACAATGTGACCCTGACGACGATAGAGTTTGATTTTTTCCTCGATGGAGGATACCGGTTTGTTTTCGTTTTTATTGAATAGCATATTGCTGTCTCCTTTTGTAATAAGGCACTAAGGTAGTGTTTTTAGAGACAGGTTATTCCGTTATTTGGAAAATTGATAGTTACCGAGCTTGTCCACGGAGATGTTTAACTCCTTTAAATCCTTGATAAATAGATTATACCCTGTTTCGAGATTTTTCCAAAAATCTAATATGTTTGGATAGGCACGATAGGTTTCGCTGTAATTTTTATTCTTTTCGTCCGAGAATTTAAAGGGAAAGATATACACGGGTATCTTTTCCTGGCCGGATTGACGGGCTTGTATGGCATAGATGTATATTTCCTTGATCTTATCGTCTGTCATGGGAAGACAACCCACCGTGACGCAATTTCCATGAATACAGATATTACCCCCGAGATGGGAGGCTTTGCTTTTCAGCTTATCTGAATGGTTCGGGTAATTGATCATCAAAGAGAGATGATAGTTACTCGTGGGATTAAAGTGGTTGATATGGTAGAAGCCTTCCGGGATTTGTAAGTCTCCTTGACGACGTTTGGGGCCGAGAGATCCGGAACGGGCACATATCTTATACGTTGTAATCTTTTTATACACCTTGTCTTCCCGTTTCTTGGCATAGATGTCCATGACACATTCTGTTTTATACGCCATGATAAGAATATTCAGGTTGTCCAACGAAAGGTTGTGTTCTTTTAACCTTCGGGTCAGTAATGCCTCTTTTTCGTGGTAGGCGTTTCGTACCCGGGGATATTTCTTTTGCTGGCTGACGAAGTCCGGTTCATTGCTGGCGATAACACATAACAAGGTGAGCAAGGCTATTTTCATGGGTTCGTGTAATTAGATTATTACAAATAACGGTAAAATAAGGGGAAAAAGCAAACGGGCATGAAAAAAGGCATCCGGGAGGACCCCGAACACCTTACCTGTGTGTGTTGTGTGTATATGAGTGTGTGAATCTAAGGCTACTCGTTGATCATCACTACCAAGTACTTCGTTTGTTTCCAGAATGCGCTCGGGTTGTTAATCTTCAAAGTCTGCATACCGTCATCCCCGGTTTCCAATGCGTATGATTCGCTTGGGTGAACGGAAAGGATTTTTGCTTTCTTGGAGTTTAACGGGATGGATGTCAATTCACGCATATCGGCATCCACGAATTTTGCATTTTGCGCTTGAGAAGAAACGATCGGCGGACAGAAGATTCCTTGTCTTGAGATCACGTTAGCTTCTTTTAGCCCCTTTCTGGAACCTAATAGGTAGTGGATCGTGTTGAGCGATTTGTCCTGACCGGAAATCATTTCCTTTTGGGAAGTTGATTCCTCTTGTAAATTACTCACGTTTTGGTTAAGTTCTGCTATTTGTTGAGTCTTGATACCTAGTTCCTTTTCTTTGGCTGCTAAAATCTGGTTGATTTCGTTGATCTTTTGATCTCTGATGGCTAACTCTTCGTTTAATCCGGCAATTAATTTCTTGAATTCAGCGGATTGTCTTTTGTTAGTCCCTTCCAGTTTAGCAATTTTTTCTTTGTAACCGGCGATAGCGTCAGAAAGCGCTTGCACGTCATTTTTTAAAGCGGTAATCTGGCTTTTACTCTTGCTGTTTTTCGTGTCACTCTGTGATTCGATGGCCAGAATGTGTTCGGCCTCGCGGATAGATTGCATTCCGGCGGAAATGTCATTCAGATCTGCTAAAAGTTTATCCATTTCGTCACTTTGTCCGTTGCTAACGGCTTGTAGAGAATCTGCTTTTGCTTGTAAAGCTTTATATTTTTGTGAACTTTCCACGCAACTTCCGAGGGAGGCGATGAAAAACAAACTGACTGCTAAAAAAATAAACGTTCTCATAGTTTTTTGTTTTGATGTTTTATTCTATGCCTAAATAAAGGCAATGCCCGTGCCATTCGTGTTGTAAAATGATAACGTGTTGAAAAACAGTTTGTACGTGTGTTTATCTGAATTCCACGATTGGGGAAAATTTTGCCCCAGTTGTGGAATTTCTCCCCAAGTTACCTGTGGAAGGGACTTTTCTCCAAATGATGCCTGTGTTGGAGATGGTATGGTCGTCCCGGATTTTTTTAGTAGCTTTGCCTTGATACCAATAATTGAACCCATGTACCAAGAATATCCCCCTCATCCCGTGTTATCTCCTTATATAGACAAATATTGGGAGGTGAAAGGTTCACCGGAAATGGGCGAGAAGATGAAAATTTTGCCTGATGGTTGTACCGATTTCATTTTTAACTTGGATGATGCGCGTAACCTAGAGGATAAAAATCGGTTTGGCGTTGATCCTTTACACGGTTATTTCGTGGGAGCGATGAAGACTTACTCGGAGTTGTCGGTTTGTGCCGGATCACTACACATGATCGGGGTCAGATTTACTCCCTGCGGGTTGACTATTTTCACGAAAAAGCCTTTAGGGGAGCTGAGTGGGCAGAGACTTCATTTGAGGGACGTGGGATTTCTTTTTCATGAAGAGTTCGCCTCTCTTTTAAGGGAGAAAAGTACGCTGGCGGAAAGGTTGCAAGTGATCGAAACTTTTCTGATATCCCGGTTAAAATATGCCGAAGAGGTTGACAAGCAAATCGTGTGGACAACCGGGGTGATCCGTCAGGCCGGGGGATTGTTGCCTGTTCGGGAGTTGATGAGTCGGGTGTGTATATGTCAACGTCATTTTGAACGTCGTTTTAAACATGCCACGGGTTACACGCCAAAAGAGTATAGCCGGGTCGTGAAATTTCGTCGGGCAATGGATGTACTTCGTCAGGTTTCCGGGAATAACCTCTTTTCCGTGGCGGTCGATTGTGGGTATTATGATTCTTCTCACTTGGTGAAAGAGTTCAAGAAATTATCGGGTAGTTCGCCGATGGTTTTCACGTCCTTGCCGGCAGATACTCCGATCACTTATTTGGGGGAATAAAAGTCGATTTTTTACAAAAGATTCTTTTCCCGGAACTCTACTTTTGTATTTATAATTAAATAAGATGGATATATGGAAGAATTGAAACGAAAAGCGGAATTATTATTGGAGCAATGCGAAAGTGTGGTACTGACTTCTATTGATGAAAACGGTTTTCCCCGTCCTGTGCCGATGTCAAAGGTGAAAACGGAAGGGATAACTACTATCTGGTTTGCTACCGGAACGTATTCCGAGAAAACGGAACACTTTCGGGTGAATCCTAAAGCGGGAGTGTGTTTCCAGAAGGAGATTAACAGTGTCGTGTTGACCGGGTACATCGAGATTGTTACCGACGAGGCGGAAAAGAAAGCCTTGTGGCAGGATTGGTTTATCGAGCATTTCCCGGGCGGGGTGAACGACCCGACTTATTGTGTTTTGAAATTCACGGCAAAGCGGGCAACTTACTGGCTGGACTTTCAATTTGTGAAGGGGGAGGTGTAGAGAACCTTACAAACTAATTTAGCAAGATCGGAAAAGTCTCTCCCAATTCAGGGTCTTACCTTTGTCTCGAAATACAAAAGAATATGGAACAGAAATTGACAACGAAAGAAGAGTACTTGAAAAGGATCAACGTGATCGTGGAATATATCAACAATCATCTGGATGAGAATATCGATCTCGGGATGTTAGCCGAGATGTCTGGTTTCTCTCCTTGGCATTTCCACCGGATCGTGCGGGCCTTTCTGGGAGAGCCTGTCGGGGCTTTCATCACCCGGGTACGTGTCGAGACTGCAGCTCGCTTGTTACGCTATTCCGATTTGTCCGTGCAGGACATTGCTTATCGGGTCGGGTATGACGTGCCTTCTTCTTTGTCGAAAAGTTTCAAGCAATTCTATGGTATTTCGCCGAATGGATACCGTAATAATAAAAATTACACGATTATGAAACCAGTAGAAGTAAGACCCGATTTGAAACTAGAATTTGAAGAACAGGTGTTGGCCCCGAAACAAGTGATTTACGTTTGGCTGACAGGTGCATATAACCAGTTGGATTATTGTGCCGCATGGCAAAAACTGTGGAATTACGTGCGGGAGGAAAATCTTTTTGCCCCGGACGTGGAGTTCCTCTGCGTGTACCATGATGATCCGAAAGTGACGGAACAGGATAAATTGCGCACGTCCGTGTGCCTCGTGTTACCCCGTGTCGGGAAACCGAAAGGAGAGGTGGGAGTAAAAGAAATCCCCGGCGGGAAATATGCGATCTTCCGCTACCAAGGACCGTATGAAAACCTTCATGCCGTCTACGATACGATTTATGCAAAATGGATTCCCGAAAAAGGGTATAAGCTGGGAGATACCCCCGGTTTCGAAAAGTACTTGAATCATCCGGACCATACTACACCGGAAAATTTGATCACTGAAATTTGTATTCCGGTACAATAGCGAACGTGAATAAAAAATAGGATGTCCCTCTCTATGTCCCGGCTATTGGGAATTGGAGAGGGGTTTTCTATTATCGTTGTTTTCAAACCCTTGATAAGTCGATTTCCTATTGATAGGATTTATTTCAAATTGTGTTATAATCTATTTATGAGGTAATAGTCGTTTTATTATAATCTTATATTTGTATGTCATCTTTTAAATAAATTAGTGTTGAATTGGAGATGAATAGGAGTTGATATAATATAAATATGATGATATTAGGTTGTAAGTAGCATATTTTCATTGGAATAGGGTATGAAAACTCGATTTCTTGTTTTGTAATGTTTTTTTATAAAAATATAGTTTCTATATTTGTTCCTAAGTCGTGAGCGATTTTTGTTCAAAATGAAAACAAAAAGGGCGTGAATGCTATTAATATATGGATAATGAACTATATACGGTGAAATGGTTAAATGAGAGTTATTCTGCTCATTTTGAAAAATTGTATAAGCAGATATACAGACGTTTATTTCTTTTTGCCCGTAATTTTTTAATGGATGAGGCTTTAGCTGACGATATTGTTCAAGAGGTTTTTCTGGGATTATGGAATAAGGGAAAAGATATGCGCGGTGATATACCTTTGGAGCGTTATTTGTTTATATCGACCCGGAATTTATGTGTGGATTATCATCGTAAACTGAATATCGTGGATAAGTATCAGAAACATTTGATTGAGTCAGAGGCTATGGTTTATTTCCCTTATGGCGAAGAAGAATCAGAACGAGAACTTAAAGTAAGAAAACTTTTGGGAGAATTGCCGGATATGCAGAGGCAGGTGTTAGAATTGAGTGTCATGGAAGGGTTGAAGTACAAGGAGGTGGCGGAACGTTTGAATATAGCGGAAGGTACGGTACATACGCACATCAAGCGTGCGTATAAGTATATTAAGAGCCATTTGATTTTTCTTCTTGCGTTCATACATTTGATGTTAAAATAGAGATTTTATGAAAAAAATATCGTTTTGTTGTACCCCGAAATGGAATCGAGTTCGTTTTCAGCAACAGAAGAACTATGCAAACCGGGTTAGTACCGGTTTGAGAGGAGGTGAATTATGAAACAAATTGAATGGGATATTATAGAACGTAAGCTGGAAGGAGTATTATCTTCGGATGAAGAGATCCGTTTTCGGGAATGGGTTGAGACAAGTGAGGAAAATAAGATTTATTTTCATAAGCTGGAGACATTTTATAAGGAAAATGGTTTTGTAAAGGAAATCACGGAGCAAGATGTAGATATGTCATGGGGTAAGTTTGCCGAACAGTTGAAGAAAGAGAAAAGGCGGAAAAGACGGACGCTACGTTACTGGGCTATTTCTGGGGTGGCAGCTTGCTTGTTGGTGGGAGTGCTGATTTCTACTTGGATGGGAAGGGATAATTCAGTTCCGTCCGAAGAGACGAAGACTATTGTTGCCGGGGGAAGCAAGGCTGTTTTGTGGTTGTCTAACGGCGAGAAAGTGGAATTGGAAAATAACGTGGACGAGTTGAAAGAGGCATCGGTGAGAATTGTTAATTCCGGTTCTGTTTTGAGTTACGAGAAGAATCAAGATACCGTTTTGAAGGGAAGAGTGATGAACAAGGTAGAAACTCCTAGGGGGGGAGAGTACGGGATAACTCTTGCTGACGGGACCCGGGTTTATTTGGGAGCTCTTTCGAAAATAGAATATCCCGTGGCTTTTGACGGGACCAAACGCGTGGTGAAGGCCTCGGGAGAGGTCTATTTTGAGGTTGCTCGTGATACGGCACATCCTTTTGTTGTGGAAATGACAAATCTGGACGTGGAAGTTCTGGGTACGTCGTTTAATGTTCGGGATTACGCGGATGAAGATTATGTCGAGGCTACTTTAGTGTCGGGGAAGATAAAGGTGAATGCGGGAGAAGAGTCTTGTATCTTGGAACCGAATTATCAAGCCGTGTTGGATAAAAAGAATAACACGCTTGAAACGAAAGAGGTCGATGTGTCAGAATTTGTTGATTGGAAGAGTGGGAAATTGAACGTGCGGAACAGGCGTCTGGAAGATATTCTGAACCGGCTGAGCAAGTGGTATGATGTTTACGTGTTTTACGTGAACGAGGAGGCTAAGGATATTCGTTTTTACGCAAATATTGATCGATATAGTGATATGAACGAGTTGTTGGATAAATTCGAGAAAACGGGGCAAGTTGAATTCCGGGTGAAAGGGAACGTGATTAATGTAATGATGAAATAAAAAAATTGTATCGTTTGGACTAAAGGAAAAGTGACCGGGGACGTTCTCCCCGGTCACTTTTTTGAGAAAAATTTGAAAGTAATTGGAATTCTTGTACCCAATTTTCACGACTGATTCGTTTTATTTTAAAATTTAGAAATGTCGCAACCTGTGATTATGCAGGATAATTGCAGGGGATTTAAATGTAAATTGCTGTATGAGAACAAGTAAAATTATTTGGGGCGTGCTGGTGTTATCGGGAATGTTTTGCCAGGTCCAGGCTCAAAAGGTGAAGGTGACAGAAGGGAAAAAGAATGCCTCTTTTGAAGGGTGGCATTTACGTTCGTACGAGACGGATGGGGTGTATGGAGCCGGGGTAAATCAGGCTTACGAGTATTTGAAGGACCGAAAACCGAAGGCGAGAACTGTCGTGGGGATTGTTGATGGTGGCGTGGATGTTACTCACGAGGATTTGAAGGATGTACTTTGGCGAAATCCGGGAGAGATTCCGGGCAATGGGATTGATGATGACGGGAATGGTTACGTGGATGACGTACATGGGTGGAATTTTCTGGGTACGCCCGATGGGAAACAGATGGAGATCGGGTACACGATGGCGGATCACGAATATATGCGGTTGAGGGAGAGGTATGAAAACGTGGACACAACTTCTTTATCTTCCAAGGAGCGAAGGGAGTACGATTATTTTCAAGATGTATGTAAATTCTCGTTTATTTGTCAGGCTTACCAGGAAATTGCGGTGGCTGAAGCTGCCGTGAAATACGTGGAGGTGTTTAATCGGGAATTAAAAAAACAATATCCGAAGCGTAAAAATTTCGAGATAAAGGAATTTGTCCCTTTGCTGAAAGAAGGGGAAACAAATGAGGAAAGAATTTCAGCTTATAATTTTTTCCTGAAACGTTTTTATCGGCGGAAGAATCGTTTGGTGTGGGATGAGCAGTTCTATAATAATAGAAATAAAGTGTTTGAAGAGGTAAAAGCAGATTATGAAAAGTTGAAAGATTCTTATTTTGCGGGGCTGGCAAATCGGGGTACTTTAGGGGATGATCCGGAAAATGTAAAAGATCGTTTCTATGGTAATAATAATCTGCTGGCAGAGAGTGCAGTACATGGTCAGCACGTGGGTGGAATTGTTGGGGCAACCCGGAATAACGGTATCGGGGTTGATGGTGTGGCTGATGCCGATTTGATGTTTGTGCGTGTGGGACCGGGAAACGGAGACGAGCATGATAAGGAAGTGGCTTTGTGTATTCGTTATGCCGTTGATAACGGGGCTCGGGTTATAAATATGAGTTTCGGAAAGCCTTTTTCTCATCATAATAAATGGATGATAGCTGCGATGAAATACGCGGAGAAGAAAGGGGTGTTGTTGGTGCATGCGGCTGGAAATGACGGGATGTCTTTGGATGTACGTGATTTTTACCCGAATCGTTATATTTCGAAAAACAAAACTCTACAAAATTGGATTGCCGTGGGGTCTATTGATATGGATGGAAATCCTGCTTCTTCCAGTAATTATGGAAAGAGAGAGGTTGATCTGTTTGCCCCCGGGGTGAATGTTTATTCCACGATTTACGATAAACGGTTTAAATATCGCGCTATGAGTGGTACCAGTATGGCAACCCCGGTCGTGACGGGAGTGATTGCCTTGATTTGGAATTATTTCCCGGAATTGACGGCAGAGGAGGTGAAAGAGGCTGTGTTGGGTGGAGTTACTTCCCGCAAGGGGGACGTGGTTCCTTGCCCGGGGAATGGGGAAAAAGTTGATTTTGATAGTTTGTGCCGCACGGGAGGTATTGTGAACGCGTTGGAGGCGGTGAAATTGGCGGAAAAAATGTACGTGAAAAAGTTCAATCGATAATCAGATTAAAAAAAGGGATGTATGAAAAAAATGAAAGTTATTGTGGCAGTATTTGCCTTGTTAAGTATGTTTTATAACGGTCGGGCGCAGGATGTTAAAGTGGAGAAGACTGACACGCTTGGTAACGGGCAGGTTCGTAAAACGATCAAGGTGGAAATCAAGAACGCCGAGGATTTACAAAATTTGGTAAAAGCTATCGGCGGTAACGTGCAGGTCATGAACAAGTCGGTTGTCAATCAGCCTAAAATTCAGGTTAAGAAAGTGAGTCCTGAGGATCGTCCGATGGAGAGTAATAACGGGAAACAATTGTGGGCGAAATCTTATTTGAACTGGGCAGCTCCGCAGTTGAAGGTTGAAAAATGGTTGACGGAAGTGCCGGATACGGAAGGTAAGTTCGTGTTGATTGATTTCTGGGGACCTTCTTGCAGTCCTTGTCGGAAGAGTATTCCCGATTTGAACCGGTTCAGCAAGCAATTCAAGGATAAATTGGTGGTGATCGGGGTATCGTTGAACAAGGAAGAGCAAGTGCGTGCGATGAAAGAACCCGTGATCGAGTATTATAGTGCCATTGACACGAAGAAAGAGTATATCGGTAAATTCGAAATAAAAGGCTACCCCCATGCTATATTGCTGGATACACGTGGGATTGTTCGTTGGGAGGGGAATCCCGTGTTATCGGGACATGAGTTGACCGCGGAGGTTATCGAGAATTTAATTACGAAATATGATTACGAGGATGGGGGTGTGCAGAGAGCATGGGCAAAACCGTTTTTAGGGGAAAAGGCACCAGAGTTACCCGTGAAAGAATGGTTCCCGAAGGAGCCGAATGTGAAGGGGAAATTTGTGTTACGTGATTTTTTTAGCTTTATGTGTGGTCCTTGTCGGAAGGCGATTCCGAAATTGAATGAATGGAGTAAAAAGTTTGCCGATGAACTGATCGTGGTAGGATGTGCTAAAAACGGCATTAATCGATTACGCCAGATTGAGCCTAAGATAGAATATTATTTGGCTAGTGAGCCAGAGGGGAAAATATGGAATACGATGGAATTGCATGTTTTATCGTATGTTCAATTGATCGATCCGAAGGGAATTGTTCGTTGGGAGGGACTTTGTACTGATTTGACTACGAAAAAGATTCAGGAGATCATTGCTAAATACAAATAATCATTAAGTAGCACGTGATGATAAAATTTTTTCTATGGTTTCTGCCTTGTTGTCTCGTTTTTACGGCAACAGGGCAAAAAGCTAATTATAGACAAGCCGAACGTTTTTTAAATTTGGAATCGTTAGTTGGCACGACCACAATCGTGCCGAATTCTTTGAAAGGGACGGATAAATTTTGGTATAAGTACGAGACCGGGGAGGGAGTTCGCTATTATTTCGTGGACCCTGGGGCTAGGATACATCGAGAGTGGTTTGATCGGAAATACGTGGCAGGAGAGATTAGCCGGGTAACGCATAAGCCAATAAATTATAAGAATCTGAAAATATCGGGATTTCGTCTAGATGAGGATGGCAAGACGATGCGATTCACGTCTGAAAAAGTAGATTTTTTTTATGATTTATGCTCTAACCAGATGATGCCGGTTGATTCTATCAAGGGAAAGAAGAAAAAACAAGAGCAAGTTAAAAAAAATTCGGTCAAGTCTACCAAGTGGATCGGGACGTATTCTCCAGATAGCTGTTGCACGGTTTACGCCAAGAATCATAATTTGTATTTGTTTTTCATCGAGGATTCCGTGGAAATTCAATTAACAACAGACGGGGTTCCCAATTATTCTTATGCTGGGAAGAATCGGGATACAACCGGTAAGATGGTAACTGCCAATGTCGAGTGGATGGCTGATTCCAAGCATTTTTATGTGGAACGGGAGGATAAACGTGGAATGGCGTCTTTATATCTGGTTAACACATTGGGCAAAGGGCGCCCAACTTTGAACGAGTACAAGTTTGCCATGCCGGGAGATGAACACGTGCAAAGAAATGAATTGCATCTTTTTAGCGTGGAGCAAAAAAAAGAAGTGGAGTTACCTGTTGAAAAATGGAAAGACCAGACCTTGACTGTTTATAAAGCTGGGAGACCGACGAAAAATCTTTATTTCTTACGTAAAAAACGTACGTGTGACGAGATGGAGTTTTGTCGGGTTATCCCAGAGACCGGAGAGGTAAAGGTGGTCATTCATGAAAAATGTGAGCCATATTTTAATGATCAATTGTTTAAATTACATTTATTGTACGAAGGAGAAGAGATTGTTTGGTGGTCGGAACGTACGGGGCACGGGCATTATTACCGTTACGATAAAAATGGCAATTTGAAGAATGCGATAACTTCAGGGGGATGGACTGCCGGAAAGGTCGTGAAAATAGATACTGCAAGACAGACTCTCTATTTTGAGGCATACGGTCAGGAGAAAGAAGGATTCCCTTATTTTGCCCGTCTGCATAAAGTGCGTCTGGATGGAAAGGGTGGGGTGAAGTTGTTAACTCCGGAGCAAGCAACGCATAAGGTGCATTTTTTGACCGGAGGACGTTATTTCGTAGATAATTATTCTCGGGCTGACATGGCACCCCGCAGCGTGTTGAGAAATACGGACGGGAAGGTTGTGCTGGAATTGGCGTCGCCTGATTTGAGCCGTCTTTATGAAACGGGATGGAAGATGCCGGAGATGTTCACGGTGAAAGCGGCTGATAACGTGACGGATTTGTATGGGTATATGTGGAAACCCGCGGATTTTGATTCCACGAGGCAGTACCCTATTATCTCCTATGTTTACCCGGGGCCCCAGACCGAGGCGATTCCCTTGGAGTTTAGTGTTGTAACGGGCTTTAATAATGCGGCGTTGGCGCAGGTGGGTTTTATCGTGGTGACTTTCGGGCATAGGGGAGGAAGCCCTTTGCGGGATCGTTGGTATCACACGTATGGTTATGGCAATTTGCGTGATTATCCTTTGGAGGATGATAAGTACGGGATTGAACAGTTAGCCGATCGTTATTCTTTTATCGATGGTTCCCGGGTGGGTATTTTCGGACATTCCGGGGGTGGTTTTATGTCCACCGCGGCAATTTGTACTTACCCGGATTTTTACCGGGCGGCTGTTTCTTCTGCCGGGAATCACGATAATAATATTTATAATATCTGGTGGGGTGAAACTCATCACGGGATAAAGGAAAAGGTGGTTGCCGAGAAGAGAAAGGTGAAAAATCCGGTGACGGGTAAGGATTCCACGGTGACGATAGAGAAGGTGGAATTTGAGAAACCGAACATCCCGACGAATATTGAATTGGCGGAGCGTCTGAAAGGACATTTGCTGTTGGTAGCTGGGGATGCTGATGATAACGTGCATCCGGCAAACACGTTCCGGATGGTGGATGCCTTGATTAAAGTCGGGAAAGATTTTGATTTGGTTATTCTGCCGGGACAGGGACATAAATATCATGGTAAGGCTCTGGATTTTTTTAGACGAAAAATGTGGTTTCATTTCGGGAAATATCTTTTAGATGATTATTCGTCGGAGAGGTTTAAGGAGATTGATGCTTATATGCGATTGGAATAGGTCATAATAGTTGTTTCTTTTGTGTTTTTTAAAAGGGGCTGTTCCCAAAGTCATTTTTTTAACTCCCTCCCCCTTCGGGGTACTCCCTCTATAAACAGAAGGAAAGCTGAAAATACTCCCTGTCTTCGGAACTAGTGACGGAGGAGTTTTTTGAAATAAAATGACTTTTGGGGACAGCCCCCTTTTTAAAAAATCGAATAAAAATTACAATCGTTGTACCCTGTTTTTTTATTTTGTTCGTTTTAGAGGAAGATTGTAACTTTATCGTAATAATATAAACCAATGAATTATGAAAAAAAATGTGGGATATTTGTTAGGGGTTTTATTATCCGTTTTCGTGATTTCTTCTTGCACGGATGTATACAAAGAGGCAGATGCAGAAAGTGAAGAGGTCGTTGTACCCCCAGGGGAGACGTACACTGCACAGAGAAAATATACCTTGAACGTGGTGTATTATGTACCGGCAGATATGATGGAATTTGATGATTGGCATTATCGTCTATCGGGAATAACTCTGCATATGCAGAATTATTTTTATGAGAATATTAACCGCTATATGCATCTTTCGGGAGAGGCTGCCGATAAGTTTAAATTTGGGTTGGAGGTGAACGATGTAAATCCGGATTTCGTGAAGATTCATTTTATCAAAAGTACTCGGAATTGTATTGATATGCAGGAGAAGAATCTTCCGGAGATGGCACAAGAGGTGTTGGATTATTTTAATCAACGTCCGGAGTTGAAGATGAGTAATCACTATTTGGTGTACATGCCAGCGTACGAGGGAAGTTTTGTGAAACATTACTACCCGAGTGCGGATCAAGGAATGGTATTTGCTGGGAGTGACACGGATCGGTTTAAGATTAAGTATTTTGATTCACCGCGGGCTAGGGCTAGTTTTTTGTATGATTTGGGATATATATTAAAAGCGTTTTGTCAAGCGTGTTTTGTGCCGGAGAGTAATTCTGGGTTGGACTCCCCGTTTTTGTCGTTGATGGGATCGACTGAAGTACAAGGAGCTAAATCGAATACTGCAGCATCCGGACCTACTTTTATGTTGCCGTCTTATAATTGTTTAAAATATACCAGTAGAATTATTTCCGGTAGTTCTTTTGTTGCGGGTACACCGGATAAAATACGATTGATGGTGTGGGATGCCATGTATTTGAAAGGGACGCAGTTGTTTAATGATGATTATTCTTACGATCCGTTTGATGTGACGATAGACGAGGTACAAATTCTTTCGAAGGCCGGAATTGATACGGCTACCGTGACATCCACGCTACTTTCAGTGATGGAGGCCGATACTTTACATGTAAGATGCTCTTTTTCGACAATGGCAGAGTTAAGTGGAGTCGTTTTGTTTGATGATCCGTGGCGAACTTACGAATATCCTCAAAAGTGGCGGGTTGATTTGGATGAGGACGAGAATTACGAGTCTGGTTGGGATGCTTATGGCATGTATGTCAGTTCAACCATGTTTACGAATACAGGAGGGAATAGTTACGTGGTTGACTTCACGATCCCTATGGCTAATTTTTCTGCATGTTTAGGTCGGAATCCTAGAGGTGCGACGGAAGTTTTTAATCGAGAGTTGCGTTTCCGTTTTATTGGGAAGAATGGTATGGCTTATCCACACGTGGCTACTTCGTTGAAAGGAGCATTTGAACCGCCACTTCGAAATGTATATGAGGTGACATCAAAGAAATTTTCTGTTGGGGTTACAAATGAATTTGTTTATTTACATGATATAGCGACTCGATACGGCACGTGGGAAGAGAGGTAGCAATGATAAGTGATACAAAGTGGAGAATTATCGTAAAGGGAATTCTGAAATCCCACGAGTATATTTGTGAAAGTAATATGATGTTACTATAAGTAATTAATTTTATAGAGGAGCCGGGATGTCACTATTCCGGCTTTTTTCGTTGCAGTTTCTGTTTGTGAAAATTTGTTTTTCGAAATAAAAAAACTAGTTTTATGTACCCATAAAATCGAAGGCGTTCGTTTTGATAACAGTAAACAGAGTTCCTTGAGTGGAAAGTGTTAGTGTTTAATGAACCAAATATAAATTTATGGGAAAAAAGAATGTGTTTTCTTCGTTCCGGGGCGATCCGGAATTGATCAAATTGGTGAGGACAATGAAACTAATTATTGTTTTTTTGATGGTGTCGGTGAGCACGCTTTTCGCAAACGTTGCAGCACAAGACATGAAATTGGACTTACGAGTAGAGCATAAATCCTTAATCGAAGTGATGGATTTACTAAAACAAAAGTCGGGTTTTTCGTTTATTTACTCTGCTGCGGAGGTGGAATCCGTCACGGGGATCACGATGGATGTCCGGGATAAGACCATTCGTGAAGTTCTTGATATTGCATTAAGTGGGACAGAATTGACTTACACGATCGAGAGTAATCTGATTATTTTAAGAAAGGTCGCAGCCCAACAGCAGCAACAGCAGAAAAGAGTCGTTACGGGGTATGTGACCGGGCAGAATGTAAAAGATACATTACCGGGAGTGACGGTGATTGTAAAGGGAACGTCAAAGGGGGTGACGACAGATATTCATGGTAAATATACGATTATACTACCGGATGGGGATGATGTCGTGTTGTGTTTCTCGTTTATCGGTAAGGAGACGAAAGAGGTAAAATACACGGGGCAAAAAACGTTGAATGTTAAATTGTCAGATAGTACGGAAGAATTGGAAGAAGTGGTTGTGAATGCTGGTTATTTGAAGATTGATAAGCGGCAGTTAACCAGTTCCGTGACCACGATCAAGATGGATGATATTATGGCTCCGGGGATGCGGACGTTGGACCAAATGTTGGAAGGACACGTGCCGGGGATGATCTTTATGCAGAATTCAGGGCAAGTGGGTGCGACTCCGCGTTTACGAATCCGGGGAACTTCTACGGTGATGGGATCACAGGAGCCTTTGTGGGTGATTGACGGGATTATTCAAGAGGAACCGGTGAACGTGGATCCTAGTCAGTTGAATGATCTGGACTTCGTGAATTTGTTGGGTAATGCCATATCTGGATTGAATCCGGAGGATATAGAGCAAATCGACGTGTTAAAGGATGCTTCCGCAACAGCTTTGTACGGAACGAGGGCGGCTAACGGTGTGATCGTGATTACTACGAAACAAGGTAAAGTGGGTCCCCCGATGGTAAGATATAGTTTCGGTGGAACTTATTCTCGCCGGCCTCGTTATTCAGACCGGACTATGAACGTGATGAATTCAGCGGAACGAGTGGCGTTTTCGAGAGAATTGTTAGAAAAACAGATGGTTTATCCGAATAAAAACACGTGGATCGGTTATGAAAAAGCTTACGAGGATTATCGTAACGGATTGTTAAGTCCCGAGGAATTCCAAGATGCCACGGAGTATTATGAAACGTTAAATATGGATTGGTTGGATGCCATTTACCGGGATGCTTTTTCACATAATCACACGCTATCGTTTTCGGGTGGTTCCTCTAATGCAAAGTATTATGCTTCCGTGGGGTATAATCGTTCGAATGGTGTGTTACGAAAAGAGAACGGGGATCGTTACACGGCTAATATGAGTGTATCTTTAAATTTTAATCGTTTTAAAGCCCAGTTCAAATTAGGGGGGAACGTTCAGGAGCAAGAACACACCCCTTCGGACGTGGGATTGGCAGATTATGCCCACAATGCCAGCCGTGCCGTGCCATTGTATAACGAGGACGGGTCATTGTATTTCTATCCCAAACAAGGTGGATATGGTAAACCTTGGTTTAATATTTTGAATGAGCGTGACAATTCTTACCAGAATATTGATAAGAATTCACTTAATTTTTCTACTCAATTGGATTATAATATTTTGGATGATTTAAAGTTGAGTACGACATTTTCTTATGCCATTTCAAATACGAATGAAGATGTTTATCATGGAGAGGATACATTTTATTGTTTGAATTTGGCTAAAAAGGATTTTAAGGATCCTGCGGGGCGTTATGAATCTTCTTCATGGATGACGGCAACACTCTTGCCTTACGGTGGGGAGTTGAAACGGAACGAGACACGGAACAAAAATTATATGGCACGTGTACAGGTGAATTATAATTTGTTTTTGGATGAGAATCATGATCATCTGGTACAAATTATGGCAGGGGGGGAGTTGTCATCATCAAATTACACGGGGTTGAACAAAACTTTTCGCTGTTATCAGCCGGAACGGGGTTTACTCGTCGGGAATGTAGATACGGAGAAATATAAAACTTATATAAATTGGCTTGCAACAGATCAAAATGCCCGGGGAGTGTTGAAGGATAATTTGAGTAATCGGGTTTCTGCTTATGGTGCAATAAATTATAGTTATAAAAATCTGTATATTTTGAATGCCAATATGCGTGTGGATTATAGCAATAAGTTTGGAGATCGGTCCCGGGAGAAGTTTTTGCCGATCTGGTCTGTATCCGGCCGCTGGAATGTGAAACAGGATATAATGGAAGATGTGTACTGGGTGAATGATCTTGCGTTGAAAGCTTCTTTTGGGTATCAAGGTACGGTACATTCCACTCAAAGTCCGAAGTTACAGTTGACGAAAGGAGAGTTGAATGGGGCTTTCGGGGAGTTTTCATCGACAATTAAATCATTCCCAAATCCGGATTTGGCTTGGGAGAAAACGATGAATTTAAATGCAAGTATTGATTTTTCTTTGTTTAATAACAAGGTGAATGGCTCGTTTTCCTATTATTACAAAAAAACGACAGATGCTTTTTTAAATAAGAAGGTTGCACAGGTGAATGGGGTTTCTTCTTATGCGGTAAACGAGGGTACGGTAGAAAATCAGGGGCTAGAAGTGGCGTTAAATATTAACCCGATTAATACTGCCGTTGGTGGCAATCGTAAAGGATTTTCGTGGCGGATTGACCCGCAATTAGGGCAAGTTGTAAATAAGTTAATTAACAAAGTGCTTGAGACGGATAAATATGACCCGTTACACGATGATTACACGTATATGGATTTTTTAAATGGTTCTGCTCACGTGTCGGGTAAGCCGCTTAATTCGTTCTATTCTTATGAGTTTACGGGGTTGAGTCAGAAGGATGGCCGTCCTACTTTTGCTCGTGTGGGAGAGGAGTATTTTGCAGATTACGTGGATATGCCAAAATCAAAGGTGTTTACGAAGGTGATGAGATATTCCGGGTGCCGAGTACCTTATTTACAAGGAGGTATTAACAATACAATCCAATGGAACGGTTTCGTGTTGAATTTTAATCTAGCATATAGTATCGGTTCCAAAATTCGTTTACTAAAATTGTATGATCCACAAGCGGCGAGTGCTGCCGTTGAGCCTATTCAGAATCTAAGAAAAGAGATGGTGAAGCGGTGGCAGACTTCGGGGGACGAAAAGCACACGAATATACCGGGATTGTTGTCCGCATCGGCTTATACGGAAACATTAACCCCATGGTGGAATGGTGAGCCGTATGCATTTGCGGAGAATATCTGGGAGATGTATAATTATTCGGATATTCGGGTCGTGAGTGGAAATTATTTGAAATTGCAGAGTTTGAATTTACGTTACGTGTTTTCTGACCAAGTGTGTAAACGTTTAAACGTAAGTTCACTTTATGTTTCTCTTTCGGGGACGAATTTGTTCACGTGGAGTGCAAAGGAATTGAGAGGACAGGACCCAACTTCGCAATCCGGTTCTTCGTCTAAAATTAACGTGGCGGTACCTGCAACGTATACTATAAGTGTTAATGTGGCATTTTAAAAGATGAAGTGTATGAAAAAAGTATATTTTTTAGTTTGGATGTGTCTCTGGGGACTAACCGGATGTAGTGATTTCTTGGAGGAAGATTCGAAAGAGAATACGTACGCAACTTCTTGTAGTGATTTAAATGAATTATTGGTGGGGAGCGGCTATATGGAGCATCGAGTTGTATACGAAAATGCGAAATTTACGATAAAAACGGCTAGCGGACCTTATTTCCCTTGGTTGCACGTGATGGATGATGATATAGAGGAGGTCGTGCTAGGCAATTATACGGAGACCAATTCCCGTTATAAGCTGAATCCTTTCTATATATGGGAGAAGGATCCTTTTAATGAGGCAGGAGTTCTTTTTAATGACCCGACTTGGGGACGTCTATATAAACATATTGCGGTGACGAATGTGATTTTGGACAAAGTGGAAGAGTTTACTCATGATACAGAAGAGGATCGCAATATCATACGCGGACAGAGTCATTTTTTAAGGGCCACGTATTATTATTTGTTAGTGAATATTTACGCGAAACCTTATGATCCGATCTCCGCGGCCACTGATTTGGGTGTCCCGTTGAAGTTGACACCATACGTAGAGGATATTGATTACAAGCGAAGCCCTGTGGATAGCGTGTACCACCAGATCGTGCGGGATTTGAAACAGGCTATTCATTATTTGGATGGTTATGAACCAAAAACCGTACGGCGAGCCACGAAGAGTGCTGCCCAGTTGTTCCTGAGTCGCGTGTATTGTTATATGGGGCAATGGGATTCCGTTCCGGCGTTATGTGAATCTGTTCTTGCACGGGAAAAATATCAATTGAAGGATTTGACTGTAACGAAAGATACCGGTTGGATCGATGCGAATTCTCCCGAGATTATTTTCTCGCAAGGAAGTCATTCCACAAATTTTGTTTTTAAAGGAGAGTATGCGAATTCTCCAGATGGAATATCGGGGTACCGAATTTCTGATGAATTGCATCAAATATTTGATGAAAATAAAGATAAGCGGTGGATGTTATCGGTAGATACGATTGATGTGGAGGGATTTACGATTTATATTCCTCGTAAGGTGAGGGCCAGTATGCCGAGTGAGGAATTTTCGTTCGTTTCGGATAATTTTACGTTCCGGTTGTCAGAGGCTTACTTGAATTTGGCGGAAGCTTTGGCGATGACAGGCCGTGAGGGTGAGGCTCGCAATGTATTGGAAAAACTAATGAAAAAACGGATT
Organism: Butyricimonas sp. BSD2780061689_150309_C8; assembly: GCF_015560935.1. Lineage (NCBI taxonomy): Bacteria > Pseudomonadati > Bacteroidota > Bacteroidia > Bacteroidales > Odoribacteraceae > Butyricimonas > Butyricimonas sp. BSD2780061689_150309_C8. The sequence continues at coordinate 45,659 of NZ_JADMSV010000005.1, read as the reverse complement.
GTTGATCTGGCACCGATTACGGAATCGGGAGAAAGCTTGATCCGGTTAATTCGGAAGGAACGTCGTCGGGAATTTTGTTTTGAAGGACAACGATGGTTTGATTTGAGACGTTATGCCGTATCTTCCAAATTTCCGGAGACGAAGAGCATCAAACATGTAGTTTATGATTACGCGTACGGGGATAAGAGTACACCCGGTGTGTACAGGGGATATTATCAGTTGCCGGATTATCCGGATGGTGGATGGGTGTTGCCGATACCGACGCAGGAGATTGAACAAACGGAAGGTAGTATAGTGAATAATGATAGAGAAAGTTGTCTTTTTTATGAATAATGTGATGAAAATAAATATATTATTGGAAGGTTTTTTAGCCTTGATGTTGTTTTGTTCTTGTGGAGATAATGATGAAGCGTTTCCTTCACACATGGAAAAAAACTGGTATGTTATAGAATATGATCCTAATGCTAGCGAGCTGGATCGCCTGATATATGAGGTTTATGATCGAACCGGATTCCCGATTTTTTATAGTGATACGATCGGGTCTCAAACTCGGTATGATAAGGGGGGAAATCCTTACACGTATTATGAGGTTTTTAAACCTGGGTATATATTTACGAATAGAACGACGGCCCCTGTTTATTCTATAGAACGAGATGAAAATAGGTTACGGCAAATGGTGGAATTGCTTGATGAATATGTGTTGGAACCTTATTTTTCGAAGGAGCGTGTTTCTCTTGATCAAGGAAAGTACGGACCGCTTGCCTTTCTATTTGTAGATACCTTACTTACGGGAAGCGGAAAAAAGGCTGATTCTCTCTATTTAGATTTAGGTGTGTTGGTGTTAAGTACCCGGTATACATGTACTAGGGGAACGAATAAGTTTATTTCCGTGAGCGAGATGACAGAGGCGGAAAAGGTGAAATATGGATGGAATCTGGCGATATATGAGCTGTTACGTTATTTCCAAAATTCTTATCCGGATGAAATTAGTGCATATTTTGACATGACAAAAGAGAATCCGGATTTGGAGGGGTATAATTATGATCTTTTTGAAATAGCAAAAATCAATAAATCGTATAATTACGTGACCGGATTGAAAGGATACGATTTCGATTTGAATGAACCTCGGAAATATGGCGTATTACTTTATAAGAAATATGATAAATATAGCGTGTATTTTCCTACTTTCCTAGAAGATTTATCTTCTTTCATAAACATGATTTACACGAAGACAGATGCCGAAATTCGAGTGGAGAATGGTGAGTATGAACTACTTATTAAACGCTACGAGGCTTTGGTGGAATTGTTGAAAAAAAGTGGTTTGATCCAGTTTATTAAAGGATAACAGATAATTCCATAATATGATAAATCCTCATGAGGCTGTTTGCCAAGTGGGGATTTTTTTTAGAAAATAGTATAGTTCCTGTACCCAATTTTTACTAGATGTTCGTTCTAGATTAAAATTTAAGTGAAGTGTACATGAATAGAATGAAACTTATGAGAAAGAGGATGTTCCCTTTTGTGTGTATCGTGTTGTTGAGCGTTTCGCTTCGAGGGCAGGAAGTCGTTAAAGACAGCCTGCGAGAGAAAAGTATCTCGATCGAGGAGTGTCAGCAATGGGCTATGGAGAATTACCCGGCAATTAAACAACACGATCTGTTGGAGAAAGCCAAGGAGTATACCTTATCGAATATTGCCCGGGTTTATCGGCCGGAGTTCGGTTTGTCGGGAGTAGCCTCGTGGCAGTCGGAGAGGATGGAATTGGATTTGAAAATGCCGGAAAAGGTGAATATCAGTATGGATCTAAACGGGCCGGTGAATATTCCGGTGTCCATTCCCGAAATGTCGATACCGGTGAGTGATCGGGATCGATATAATATGTCGTTGTCGTTGAAGCAGGCTTTGTGGACCGGGGGAAGGGTGAAAGCGGGGAAAGAGGCAGCCAAAAGAGAAATCGACATGATGCATGCGGGGTTGGACGCCCAGTTATACGAGATTAAGGATAAGGTAAAAGAATTGTATTTCGGTTTATTAATGATAGAGGGGAAAGAAAAGCAATTAGACCGGGCGGACGAGATTTTGGATAGTTTACGCGTTCGGGCAGAAGTTGCTTTGAAAGAGGGTGTCGTTTATGAAACGGATTTGGATGTGATAGAAGTCGAACGAATCAAGTACAGACAGTTACGGATGGAATTGGAGGCTAAGCGTGAGGCTTGTCTAGGGGTATTGTCCATGTTGATTCGCCGACCATTATCCAAAGAGACGAGATTACAGATGCCCTTGGAAGTAGAATTGGAAAAAGGTGAAATCAAGCGGCCGGAGTTGAAATATCTGGATAGTAAGATCAAGCGCTTGGAGGCAGATTTAAAGATGCAGAATGCTGAGAATATGCCGAAGTTAGGTCTGTTTGCCACGGGTGGTTACGGGAAATCAGGACTGAATACTTTTGATCGGGATTTCAAGCCTTATTTTATTGGGGGGGTGATGTTAAGCTGGAATTTTGGAAAATTGAATACATTGAAGAATGATCGAAAGCTGAAACAAATACAGCAAGAGAGCGTGAGGGTTGAGCAGGAGAGTTTTATTTTTAACACGAGAATGGAGGCCCTGATGCAGGATTCCGAAATTAGGAAGTTACGAGAAATGGTGGAGAGTGACGAACGGGTGGTCGATTTACGTGAGGCTATCCGGCAAGCATCAGAGGTTAAGTATGCTAATGGAGTATATACTATTTCGGAGTTGATTACTGATGTGAATCAAGCGTTGATTGCCCAACAGGAGAAATTACTACGTGAGGTTGAGTTGAAAATGATGATTTATTCGAAAAAAATAACGTTAGGCTTGTAGTTCACAAAGTCATAATTCAAGCGAATTGATAAAGTTTAAAGTATTTGAGTGATGAAAAATAAGGTTTTAAGTATTGTTGTTTTAGTTTGTTTAGGAGTTGGTTGTAAAGATAAGACTGAAGAACGTCTAGTTTCGGGAATGTTCGAAACGAGGGAGATCGTTGTTTCGTCAGAAATCAGTGGAAGAGTGGAGCGTCTGGATATTATGGAAGGGGACTATGTTGAGGCGGGGAAAGTGGTGGGGGTGATTGACACGATGCAGTTACATTGGTTGAAAGTGCAGGCGCAACAAGCGGCTGTAGCCGTGAATGAACGAATTCCGGATTTGGATAAGGTGCTGGAAGTTTATCGTTTAAAATTGGAGAAAGGGGAAAAGGAGTTGGCTCGGGTGGAACGCTTGTTGGCTGGAAAGGCAGCAACGCAAAAGCAGTATGATGATGTGAAAGCAATGGTGGATGAAGGGCGTTCCGCTTTAGCCGGACAAACTCACCAAGCAGAAGTGATGATCGCAAGTGCCAAGGCAGAAAGTGCAGCTATTGCTTTGAAGGTGGATCAGGTGAGTGATCAGATTCGTCGTTGCATTATTATGAATCCTATATCCGGTGTCGTTTTAGCGAAGTATACGGAAGAGAAAGAGCTTACCGCTCCCGTGAAGGCTCTTTACAAGATTGGAGACATGAAAAATATGTATCTTCAGGTTTATGTAGAGGGTAGTCAGGCAAACCGCCTGAAAGTTGGGGATGCCGTGCAGGTGTTTGCCCAACTGGGTGGAGGGGAAGAACGGGAATACCAGGGAAAGATTTCGTGGATTGCCTCGGATGCGGAGTTTGTACCCAAGACTGTACATACTCAGGACGAGCGAGATAATCTGGTATACGCCGTGAAAATTCACGTGGAAAATGATGGTGTTTTGCGTGTGGGGATGTATGCGGACGTGAAATTTAACGCATTGTAATTCAGAAGATATGATTGTAGCGGAAGATATAAATATGAAGTACCGTCAGGTACTTAAAGAGATTGTTGCCTTGAAAAATATCTCTCTAGAAGTGGAAGAGGGGGAAATTTTCGGGTTGATTGGTCCGGATGGGGCAGGGAAAAGCACGTTATTTCGAATTTTGACAACCCTTCTTCTGCCTACCGGAGGGAAGGCTACAGTCGGGGGATATGATGTGATCAATCAATACCGGGAAGTGAGAAATATCGTGGGGTATATGCCGGGAAAGTTTTCTTTGTATCAGGATTTGTCGGTAGAGGAGAATTTACGCTTTTTTGCCAGTGTGTTCGACACTACGATACAGGCTAATTATGACCAGGTGAAGGATATATACGAACAATTGGCTCCTTTTAAGAATCGAAAGGCCGGAGCTTTGTCCGGGGGAATGAAACAGAAACTAGGGTTGTGTTGTGCCTTGATTCATAAACCCAGGGTGTTGTTCTTGGATGAGCCGACAACAGGGGTGGATCCAATCTCCCGTAAAGAGTTTTGGGACGTGTTGAAGAGGTTGAGCAAGGACGGAATATCCGTTTTCGTGTCAACTCCTTACATGGACGAGGCTCGTTTGTGTGACCGGATCGGGTTGATTTTTCATGGTGGTTTACTGGATGTTGATACGCCGAATCGATTGATCGGGAAACACGACAAAAAGTTAGTTGCTTTTAGAGCAAGAGATATGTACCGTTTGTTGAAAGATATTCGGAAAACACCGGGTGTTTATTCTTGTTTCACGTTTGGTGATTCCCTGCACACGACCTTTGAGGAGAACGATTTTCCTGTGGAGGAATTCACGTTATCTTTGAAAGAGGCTGGATATGCCGACGTGGAATGGCGTGATATCAAAACCGGGATAGAAGATTATTTTATGATGTTAACGAATGATATTAGTGATGGAACGGGTTATTGAAGTGGAACGGTTGGCAAAGAAATTCGGGAATTTCACGGCAGTAGATCATATCAGTTTTTACGTGGAACGTGGGGAAATATTTGGCTTTTTAGGTGCGAATGGGGCGGGGAAAACGACGGCTATGCGTATGTTGTGCGGGTTGAGTAAACCTACTTTCGGAACGGGAAGAGTGGTCGGGTTCGATATCCTCCGGGAGTCAGAAAAGATAAAGAGCCGGATCGGTTACATGAGTCAGAAGTTTTCGTTGTATGAAAGTCTGACGGTAAAGGAAAATATACGTTTGTATGGCGGTATTTACGGGATGCGGCGTTCCGAGATTCTAAACAAGATGGATGACGTTTTGGCATACTTGGGGCTTTTGTCCGAGCGGAATACGCTTGTACGTTTGTTGCCACAAGGGGTGAAACAGCGTTTGGCTTTTTCCGTGGCTACCTTCCACAAGCCTCAGATCGTGTTTTTGGATGAACCGACCGGAGGGGTGGACCCGGCCGTGCGAAGGATGTTTTGGGAGTTGATATATCAGGCTGCTGCGGAAGGTATTACTGTTTTCGTGACTACGCATTACATGGATGAAGCCGAGTATTGTGATCGGGTGTCGATCATGGTGGATGGACGGATTCAAGCATTGGCTTCACCCTCGGCATTGAAGCAACAGTACGAGGTTCCGGGGATGCAGGAGGTTTTTTATTTATTGGCTCGGAAAGCCCAAAGAAAGGAGTGATGGTATGAAATTGAAAACGTTTATAGATCAGTTTTTGGCTTTCACTCGAAAAGAATTTTTTCATATTCTACGGGATAGGAAGACCTTGTTGGTCCTGGTGGTTTTGCCTATCTCGCAATTATTGATATTCGGTTTTGCTTTGAATAGCAGTTTGACGGAAATGCCAACAGCTGTGCTGGATATGTCAAATGATCGGATGAGCAGGCAAATCGTGTCGGAGATTGATGCAAGTTCTACTTTTAAGATTGTGGAATATGTGTCATCCATGCAGGAAGTGGATGAATTGTTTAAGTCCGGAAAGTTGTCACTGGTACTCGTGTTTATGCCCGGTTTCGAGAGGGAGATTAAAAGAACGGGAAAGGGAAATATGCAAGTTATCATGGATGCTAGTTTACAGATTAATGCATCGACGTTGGAGTCTTATATTCTGGCAACCTTGTTGACGTACCAGCAAAAAATAAATGCGGGGCGTGAATTACCGATCCAGATTATTCCGGAGGTGAAGATGCGTTATAATCCCCGGCTAAATAGTGCTTTTCATTTTGTGCCGGGTGTGATCGGTATCGTGTTGATGTTGGTTTGTTCGATGATGGCCTCTCTGGCAATCGTGAAAGAAAAGGAATCGGGAACGATGGAAGTGTTACTAGTATCTCCTGTACGGCCACCTGTGATTATCTTGGCGAAACTAATGCCTTATTTGCTCATCGGAATGATTAATATCGTGGTTATTTTGTTGATTTCGGTCTTCGTGTTAAAAGTTCCCGTGGCTGGAAATATCTTTTTACTATTTTTTGTCGGTACGATTTTCACGTTATCATCATTGGCGCTGGGAATCATGGTTTCGGTCCTGACAAAAACACAACGGAGTGCGATAATTATTTCGATTGCAGGGTTGATGTTACCGGCAATTACATTATCCGGTTTTATTTTTCCCTTGGATTCATTGTCCATGGGGATGAAGGTGATTGTTCATGCCATGCCGGTGACCTTGTTTATCTCCTCTGCGAGGAATATCATGATCAAAGGTTTGGGAATGGAGGCCGTTTATCCGGAATTGTGCGGTTTGGTCGTGATTACCGTGGTTTTAATTGCTATTAGTATTAAATGTTTTAAAAACCGCTTATCATGAGGATACTAGGATTTTTATTACAAAAGGAGTTTATCCAGATATTCAGAGATAAGACGATATTATTGATATTGTTTTTAATCACGGTGATCCTGTTGTTTATTCTTCCGCCGGCGGCTAAAGTGCGTACGTCACGAATTTCGTTGAGCGTGGTGGATCATGACCGGACGACAACTTCCTCTAATTTCCTGCGAAAACTGACGAGTTCGAAACAATTTGCTATTGGGGCTTACGTGGATACTTACGAGGAAGGGCTGGAGGTCTTGGAGAGAAGTAAGACTTCCGGGATTCTTGAAATCCCGAAAGGGTTTGAAAAGAATATCATGGAGCGGGTTGAGGCTCCCATTATGTTGGAAATTGATGCCGTGAATGGGGTAACAGCAGGACTCTCATCATTTTATTTTTTGCAAATTCTGGGACAGTATATTGGGGAGTATGCAGATGGTTTTGGTTTCCAACCGGGTTTTCGGATAGAATCACAGGAGGAAGTGTTAGCCCGGGTAGAGGCCGAGGCCCAAGCTGAAATGATAAAGCGATTTAAAGAAAAGGCGGAATCTCAAGTTCGAACGGCCCAAGCACACGAGGAGATGTCTAATCAGGTAAAGAGGCAGGAGGAGGGATCAATAGTGTCATTACAGGCGAAAGAATCCGGGTCTTTCCGAAAATTATCAAAAATGAATCAATGGGAAACGAATGAGGAAATCGTTGTTCCCCGGGTTATGATGAATTCGGGCGTGTCGGATGTAAGTGTTCCGTTTATGGAAAAGCCTGCGAATCGAGAGTTTGAGCAAGTTAACATGATCGTGAATCATCGTTATAATCCGGATGGAGAATCTAGTTTATACCAGATTCCTTCTCTTTTGGCGATATTGGTATGTATTATCGGAACGGTATTGGCAGCGTTGAATATCGTGACGGAGAAAGAGAGTGGTACTATCGAGCAAATGAACGTGAGCCCGGTTAAACGAGGCGCTTTTATCTTTTCGAAAATTATACCTTCATGGGTGATCGGGATGGCGATTTTGACCCTCGGGTTGATTATTGTGCGGGTGATGTATGGGATTGTTCCACAGAGTAGTTACTGGAGCATTTATCTGGTTTCTTTTCTTTTCCTAGTCTCAATGGTCGGGTTCGGTGTGTTGATTTCTACGGCCTGTCGGAATCAGCAACAGGCGATGTTACTTTGCTTTTTCTTTTTGTTGATCATCTGTTTATTGTGTGGGATGTGGACCCCGATAGATAGTATGCCGGGTTGGGCCAGGGTTATTGCGGATATAAATCCTTTGCGCTATTATATTGAAGTGATGCGGCTTTTTTTTGCTTACGGTAGCGAGTTGAGACATGTGTTACCTCAGATCGGGGCGTTGGGTGTGTTTATCGTGGTATTTAATACTTGGGCCATTTGGAATTTTCGAAAAGCTAGATAATGTTTGAATGTTGTATGTATAATAAAGTGTGATATGATGAAATTTAGGTTATTGTTGTTTGTTATGATGTTTACAGGAGTCGTAACGAACGCTCAGGAAGGAGTGAAATTTGAGGATTTAACTTTTAAAGAGGCTTTAGCAAAAGCAAAAGCCGAAAATAAGCTCGTGTTCATGGATTGCTATACCTCGTGGTGCGGGCCTTGCAAGAAAATGTTGAATACCGTTTTTGTCCAAAAGGAAGCCGGTGATTTTTTCAATCCTCGTTTCGTGAATATCAAATATGATATGGAAAAGGGGGAAGGGATAGAACTGGCAAAACAATTTAACGTGAAGAGTTTTCCAACGTTTTTTATTATACGTCCTGATGGAAGTATACAACATAAAGTCGGAGGTGCCGGATCATTAAATTCTTTCCTTGGCTGGGTCGAGAGAGGGCTACACGAGGAGACTTCTCTTGATTTTCTAAATAAACAGTATGAAAAAGGGACGATGAATAAAAGGCAATTGTTGGATTATTACTGGGTCCTTCTTTGTGCGGGTGAAAAAGAAAAGAGTAAAGTGGTATTGGAGGTATTGAAAGGGAAGCTGGATGATCATGACCGATTGCAAGCGGATTACTGGTTTTTGACGGAAGGACAACCTTATGGATCTTCTGGGTTTAATTTTGTCACTACTCACTATTCTGAATTTAAGAGAAATGTAGGGGAAGAGAAAATACATGATTATTTATTGAAAAATTTTCATAAAGTTCTTGATAATGAATTCGAACGGAAGGGTGGTGCCGATAAAAAAGCGATGAAAAATTTGTTTAATCAAATTTCAAAAGAATGGTCCTCTATGGATTGGGTGCCGGATGCACGGTTACAGAATAAATTGAAATTGCTTGGTGCTTGTGTTGCAGAGGATTCCAAACAGATTGTTTCTTGTCTTGAGTTTGGGTTGGACAAGCAGTTGGTTCCTAAATGGAATTACGATTTATGGGTTATGTTGTCGACTTTGGATTTTGTGAATGTGAAAGAGGGGAAAGTGGATAGCAAGCGAATTTTAGCATTGAAAACGAGAATTCAGGGATATTTTGCTAATTCTCCTAGCATTCTGAAAAGGTTAGATCCTTACTTTGAGAAATTTAATTGATTTGCTCTTTTTTATTCATGAAAATAAATTTGGATTTGAGCGTATGAATCAAGTTATTGTTGAAACTAATATAAGAAATTTAGTATGAAAAGAATTTTGTTTTTTTGTAGCGTTTGTTTGATGATTACTTTTGTGATCAACACGATGGTTTCTTGTCGCAGTTGTGGAGATAAGAAGGTGGATGATATTTCTAAAGTACCGGGTATTTATGAAGGTCAGGCAGAACTCCAGATTCCGGAAAATCTAAAGAAAATGGTGAAACCGGATTCCACGGGAAAAAGTCCGATTCCAGACGGGCCAATACCTTGTAAATTGGAAATAAAAGAAAATAAGAATAAAGAGTTAACGATTGAATTGATTGATTTCAAAATGCCGATGAAAGGGATGGAATTAACCCCTTCTTCCTGTCGGGTAAGTCAGGAGGGAGAAGCATTTGTTTTGGAAGGCGAAGGTAAAGTGTCATTGGGGACAAAAGGTTCTCTATCTTATGAACACGAGGGAAAAATAGAAGGTACCGATATTCATTTGGATGGAACCGTTTATATAATACCTAAATTATTGGGGGTGAAAATTGTATTTGATGGGGCGAAAAGTTAACATTTTTGGAATTATAAATTATACTAAAATGAAAAATGTATTTTTATTTTTGATGGCATTGTGCAGTGTTGCATCCTTTTTTGCTTGTAGCGATGACAATGATGGAATGAATCCAAAAAGTTTGAACGGGATTTATGCAAATGCTAGTACAGGTAACGTGTTAGACTTGAAATACAGTAATTCCGAATTTTTGGGGAAGACGGTCGAATTTCATACGGCAGATGGAGTAAAAGCGACTTTAAAATTGAATGGGGTTATCCCGGGGGAAATGGAGACTGTTCTTTCGGATGTTGAATTAATTTCGGATGATGCTGGTTATAAATTTACGACAAAAGATGAAAATGATAGTCGTACGATAGATTTCGTGGGTGGCGTGGAGAATGGAAAATTAGTATTGGAGGTAAATGCAAAGTTTAATAATGATTTAATCGGTAAGTGGTTGTTAAATAAAGAGAACTCGATGGCCATGACGTGGATGACTGTTGATGGTAAATCTGTTCAGTTGGCACAAATAAGGAATGTAGAAGGGAAACCTCTGGGCCTTAGGTTGACCACAAAAAATATTGTAACGTTTGCTCTACCGACATTGAAAAAATTGTTGCCGAAATATTTGAAGGATGTGACATTCATGGAAGATGGAAATATTATTGCTACATATAATGCGTCGAAACAAGGCGAGAATGGAGCCGAAACACAGGATAGTTGGAAAACATCGAATCTGAATCAGGCTCATTATCGTGTAAAGGATGATGTTTGTTGCGTTTACCCGAACTTGGAAATGATTATGCGTCAAATGGAAACAGGTGGAACAATCGATGTTGTTCTTCTTCAGCAACTTTTGATAAATGGAATCCCCTGTCATTTCGAGTTGTCCGAAGGAACTGAAGCGACACAAGATGCTTTGTATATGTATTTGAATGAAGAGTTCTTTAAACAATTGATCCCTTTTATAAAATTGGCGGGAACCTTGATTTCAGAGGATACACTGATACCCGTAAGTGATTCCATATATATTTCGCTAAAGGAAATTATGACCAACTTGCCGGAGGCTTTGGAAAAAACGGAAAGTATGAACGTAGGATTGAATTTTGTTGTTGAGAATAATTGATAAATTCAATGAAGTGCCTGTAAGGATTTGATATGATTTTTAGGGTACTTCTTTTTTCCTGTTTCTTCTTTAAAGAATGATGAAGGTGTCTAGAAAATACTCAGATGCAAGATGCTGATTTACAAAGTGAATAGGTGTAACAAGTTTTTACTGGTTCCGCGATTGTGGTTAGTTTTGAAAAAACTTACTTAGATTTAGCTCGTCATCAATTTAGTAAAAGGGGCTGTGTTCAAACTGGCACAGCCCCTTATGATATGATTAGAGAAGAGAAGATTGGCATTTGCATGATTTAAATTAGATGTAACCGATTAATACAACTTGATCAAGAAGCGTTGTTGTTTCGATGAAAATTGAACCATGCCTGAATTTATTTTGTTCAGCCTTCCAGTTTATGTAGAGAACTAGGCGTAATCTAACCGTGAAGTAATCGAGAAACTACCTCTCGTTCGTTGCTTATTCAGAGCTTAAGTGGAGTTTATTCTATCCGGGCTGCATGAGCCACGAGTAAGCTCTGAATCAGTTTCGAAAAAGAGGAACCTTCTCTCTTAATTCTCGGTAGGATTACCATTACTTCTTTTATTTTAATGCTTACATGGGGGGCCGGATAATGATTTGGTTTACATCTTGGTTTACATGGGGGGGTATTTTGCTTACATCATTGCTTACATGAGGGGGTAAAAACCATGAAAATGGCCAGAAATGAAAAAAGCACTTCCTTTCGTAAGTGCTTTAAAATGAGAGCGGAAAACGGGACTCAAACCCGCGACCCCCAGCTTGGAAGGCTAGTGCTCTATCGACTGAGCTATTTCCGCGAATAAGTGGGGAGAGCAGGATTCGAACCTACGAAGACGATGTCAGCTGAGTTACAGTCAGCCCCAGTTGGCCACTTTGGTATCTCCCCTTTGTTCAAAGAACAATTATTTCGGGTGCAAATATACAGCTTTTTGGTTTTGGCGCAATAGTTTTTGGTGATTTTTTGCGTGTCGATATTTAATTTCTTTAATAATGTAAAGGAGTTCAGAGGGTTGTTTGACGGAGTTTATGGCGTAAATAGTATTCTTACGTTTGATAATTGTATGTATGGATGAAATAATAACTACATTTGTAATGTGTTATAAATATTATAATTATGCAAGATTTAATAAACGGACGCTGCGGTTGGTGCGGAACGGACGAACTGTATGTAAAATACCATGATCAAGAGTGGGGAAAATTGGTGACCGACGACAAGAAATTATTCGAGTTTCTAGTGTTGGAGAGCGCTCAAGCCGGATTGAGTTGGATAACTATTCTTAGGAAACGGGAGGGATACCGCAAAGCCTTTTGTGATTTTGATGTCGAGCGGGTAGCACGAATGACGGATGAAGATGTTGAACGGTTGATGCAGTTTGATAGTATCGTGAAAAATCGTCTAAAAATCAAATCAACAATTACGAATGCAAGACTATTTATTGATATTCAAAAGGAATTCGGTAGTTTTTATGACTACACGCTGTCGTTTTTTTCCAACAGGAAGCCGATTGTCAATATCGTTCGGTCTTTAAGCGAGATTCCGGCGTCTTCTCCTGAATCTGATGCCATGAGTAAGGACATGAAAAAGCGGGGTTTTAAATTCTTCGGGACCACGATTTGCTACGCCCATTTGCAGGCAGCGGGGTTCATTAACGATCATTTGGCAGATTGTATTTGCCGGAGGGATAAATAATATTTTTTTTAAGAGGGAAAAAAGAAAACCGCCCGAAGGCGGTTTTAATCATTTCTTTTTGTATCCCACGGGTTGCGTGTAGATAACGATGTGTTTTGCCGGGAGTCCGATGACTTTGGCTAATTCTTCCTTATCCACGGAACCGATGACCACGGTTGCCATATCTTTTGCTGCACATGCCAAATAAACGGATTGTGCCATGTAGCCGGCATGGTGGTAAGAGTATTCTTTCTGGTGTTCCGGGTTCGTGATTCGCCCTTCCTTGTTATGGTCGGCCGTGTAGATAAAACACACGGGAGCGACGCCCATGAAAGGTTGTGGACCACATTCTTTACGGAAATCTCCTTTCTTCACGAGTTCCAGTTCGTGTTTCTCTGCGTTATAGCGATAGATTCCATCTGCCGTGGCCACGTAAAGCACCATTTCTTGCCAGTTCGTGGCGGTGGGAACTGTTCGTTTGCCGCTTTCCGGACGGTTTATACCGTTTGCTGCCCACACTAGGTCGGAAAGGTCTTGTAAGGATAGTTGTTTCGAGTCGAAATTACGGTCTGTTTGCCGTTCGTTCAAACAGTCCATGAGTGCTTTCCCCCCGCTCTTTTTCGGGGCGGGTAATTTGATGTTCTGGGCGCTGACTGCGCCGCCTAATACTGTTAGTACCAGCATTGTGATAATTGTTTTCATTAATTTACAACATTAGTGGGTGTACCATTAAAGAAGTTCAGGATGTTATCAACAGCTTCCTGCCCGGTGGCAATGCGCGTGTCGATAGTGCCTGTAGCGTTGTGAGGGGCAAGGATTACGTTATCCAAGCCGTAGAGCATTTCAGTAACATGGGGTTCATCCTCGAACACGTCCAAGGCGGCCCCGGCGATCGTTTTATTTTGTAAACAGATGGCTAGTTCCTTCTCGTTAATGACTGCCCCGCGAGCAGTATTTACCAGAATAGCTGTCGGTTTCATCAATTCAATTTCCCGTTTCCCGATCATGTGGCGGGTTTCATCTGTCAGTGGGGTATGAATGGAGACGAAGTCTGATCTTTTCAGTAACGTGTCAAGATCGACTTTCTCGTATCCTTCTACTGTACTCCGGCGATTGTAGTAAATAACATTCATTCGGAATGCTTCTGCCAGTTTAGCCACTGTTTTGCCGATATTCCCCATGCCGATAATTCCCAACGTGCGCCCTTCCAGCGTGAAACCGAGATTTTTCATAACGCCCCACATGCTTTCTTTTTCACCCCGGATGCGGCGGTCACATTCGGTAATTCGGCGAGCTGCACTCAGCATGAGGCCCATGGCCATTTCTGCTGTCGGGAAACATACGGCTTTCGGGGTGTTACAAACAGCGATTCCTTTGGAACGGGCGAATTTGATGTCGATGTTGTTGTAACCGACACCGAAATTGCTAATTACTTTTAACTTTTTCCCGGCCTCGATAACCGCATTATCGATAGAGCGGGTGAAGATGCCTAGAATAACGTCGTAATCCGGAACAAGTTTGATTAATTCTTCCGTGGTGAAATACTCGCCTTCCGGCATTGTGATCGTGTGTTCTTTTCCCAGTTTGGCGAATGATTCGCGGGGAATGTTGTAAGTAACTAGAACTTTCATATTTTTAATTTTAAACTTTAAACTCTAAACTTTTCTCAAACTCATGCGGGCATCTGCCGGGGCTTCCAAGCCGATAAACTGTGATGCCAGGTATTTGTAATATCCCGTAACGGCAACCATCCCCGCGTTATCCAGCGAGAAACCCAAGCGGGGGATGAAAACTTCCCAACCGAGGCGGGCGCCTTCGTCATACACGGCTTTTTGTAACCCGGAGTTGGCTGATACCCCGCCTCCAATGGCGATTTGTTTGATCCCGGTTTGTTTAGCGGCTTTTTTCAATTTGGCCATGAGAATGTCAACGATCGTTTTTTGCAGTGAGGCACAAAGATCGTTGAGGTTATGTTGTATGAAATCCGGGTCGTTTTTGATTTCATCCCGGATAAAGTACAGGAACGAGGTTTTCAGCCCGCTAAAACTATAATCCAATCCGGGGATATTCGGTTTGTTGAACGTGAATCTTTCCGGGTTACCTTCTTTTGCCAAACGGTCGATTACCGGACCTCCGGGATAGGAGAGTCCCATTACCTTGGCACATTTGTCATAGGCTTCTCCCGCTGCGTCATCAATGGTCTGCCCGATAACTTCCATGTCCAGGTAATCCCGTACGATAATAATCTGCGAGTTTCCCCCGGACACGAGTAGGGTTAGGAACGGGAATTTCGGGTGACGGGATTCCACCCCCGGTTCTTTGATAAAGTTCGCTAGGATGTGAGCCTGTAAATGGTTCACCTCGATCATGGGTATTTGTTTGGCAATAGCGAATCCTTTGGCAAAGGACGTTCCCACAAGGAGGGAGCCCAGTAATCCGGGACCTCTGGTAAAGGCCACTGCATTTACTTCATCTTCTGAGACGCTGGCTTGTTTTAAAGCTTGCGCTACCACCGGGATAATGTTTTGCTGGTGTGCCCGGGATGCTAATTCTGGTACGACTCCCCCGTAGGCCTCGTGAACCTTTTGACTGGCAATAATATTCGATAGTACAACCCCGTCTTTTAGTATAGCGGCCGAGGTGTCGTCGCAAGAAGATTCAATACCGAGAATTACAATGCCCATTTTAATTTCTTGATTTTAGATTTTAAATTTTAGATTGCATATTTCATGATTTGGTGATTTTAGATTTAGTGATTATTAATCACTGAATCATTAAATCGATCATCACGAAATTAATTCGTTTTACATTTTTCTTAATTTTCAATTATTAAGATGAAATGTCCTGCAATATTAATAAATTTGCGTGCAAACTAAAATAATGACAGCATAAAAAAAATAATCTCCATATTATCTCGGTGTGTGATAGGATTGGTCTTTTTGGCCTTTGCAGCATACATGGCTTTAATGACCCCGTTTGTACAGACGAGGTTAGTGGATTATTTTACCCGTATTTTAGAGGAACGGACGGGAACTACGATTTCTATCGGACGAGTGGAATTTCGCCCGATAGAGTCATTGATTCTAAATGATGTGTTTGTTCGGGATTGTCGTCAAGATACGCTTGTGTTTTGCGAGCGGCTGGTGATGAAGGTGGATTCCGTGAGTTTCGTGAAAAGACGTTTCACGATTACGGAAGCTGCTTTCGAAAAAGCCAAGTTTAATTTATGGATCGAACGTAGGCAAGATGGGGGTGAGAGTCTTACAAATGTGGAACAGCTCATTAATTCTTTTTCATCTTCCAGGGTCGATTCCGTGCCTCAAACCTCTTCGGGGTGGAACGTGAATCTGACTCAGGTAATATTGAAAGATTGTCGTTTCCGGTATATCGAGAGCGATTATGAACCGACAGATTACGGGATTAACTGGACAGACGTTGAGTGTCAGAATCTGAACGTGCGTATTTCAGGTATTGATTTTTCGAACAAACAATATCGGGCTAAAGTTGCGGGACTTCGTTTCAGGGAAAAGTCCGGTTTCGAGGTGACCAATATGGGGGGGGACGTCGTGGCGAGTGATGATAATTTGTTGATAACAAATACGTTTATACAGACGGAACGGAGTAAGGTTTACCTGGATACATTGGAGTATAACTGGGTTCCGGAACACGATTACTGGCGTAATTTTACCACGAGGATGCAACAGCGTTACGTGTTTACCGATTCTAGGGTAAGTTTTGATGATCTGTCGTATTTTAACGGGAAGTTATTGGGGATGCATAATACCGTTTTCGGTAGCGGGGTTGTTTTTAACACGATAAATAATCTGGAAGGGCGTGATTTAGAGATTTATATGGGTGATAAAAGCGTGCTACATGGTTCATTTGCATCGCATGGGTTACCTGCTTTTTTCGAAACGGATTTCAATATCGATTTCACGGATACGAGGGTGTCTCCTCCGGAATTGGAGGCGATTTATATGCCTTGGCTTAGAAGTCATTACGTGAAAATACCGGAAATCTTGCATAAATATGATGTCTTTACTTTCGACGGGAATTTTCAGGGAAAGATTGAGGATTTTGCTGTTAAGGCTCGTACCACGACTCCCGGAATGGTGGGAAGTGTGCTTTTTAATTGCGTGATGGACAGTATCGGGGATATTCGTTACGATGGTTGGTTCGGTTTAGGACAGGTGCAATTCGGATTTCTCACGGAACAATCCTTTTTGGGTAGAGGGTCATTTTTCGGGAAGTTTGATGGGGTGTTGGGGGATTCAACTTCTCGATTTAATTTGTCGAGTAATGTACGTCGTTTACAGCTATATGATAAGGAAATTCGGGATATTCGCTTGACGTTGGGAACGGAAGGAGAACACTTGTATCTACTTTCTTCCGTGAAAAATGATAGTTTGCAGGCTGATGTTCTTTTGGATTATATCATGGGCGACACGTTGAGCTTGGCAAAGACTGAAGGCTATGTGAACGTGCGTCGGTGGGATTCGTGGGCTCCCTCTGTTTTTGGGGAGAGAGAGTCTATTGAATTTGATTTTAGCGGTAGTTTGAAACAAAGTGAAGATAATCGTTGGGTAGAATTGCTGGTGCCGGGGGTGACATACGAGAACAGCAGGGGGACGTGGAGTACCGATTCCTTGAAATTCTCCACGACTATACTGGGCGAGTATAGTTTCACTCAATTGCAGTCGGATGTGGTGGACGTGACGATGGAAGGTTTTTTCCATTCCTTGAAAGTGACGGATTTATGGAATAGTTTTTTAGTAAGTTATTTGCCCGACTATAAGTACGCCGTTGACAGGGCTTTGCCGGAGGGGACGAGCCTGATGCTGGATGTGCATTTAAATGACATTAATCCTTTTTTGAAGGTGGCTTACCCGCAACTGAAATTGTCCCGGGGTGGGAATTTGGCCTGTGAGTATCATTATGCCGATCGTCAGGTAGAGTTGTCTTTAGTGGCAGATACAATTTCCTATGGTGATTTTAAATTACGTGATTCTCGGATGAAACTGAATGGGGACGGGATAAACTTGCACTGTACGTATTCTGCTGATGAATTGAAATATATGAATTTCGGGAAGTTGTATAACGTGCGAAACGTGATAGAGGTAAACACGAATAACGTGAGCGAGCGTCTGACTTGGTGTAATTGGGAGAGGGAGAGTTATAGTGGGTCGTTTGCTGCTAACTTGCGTTTGTTGAAATACAGGGACCGCCATTTAACCCAGGTGTTTATTCATCCGAGTACGTTTGTTATGGCGGATAGTACATGGCACGTGGCACGATCCATGATCTTGAAGGAGGACAATGATATTTTCGTGAATAACTTTGAAATCAGCCGGGGTGAACAGCGTTTTCGTTTATGGGGACGAGTGACGGATAATCCTCGTGATGTTCTTTCTTTGGAATTTCATGATTTCAGTTTGACCGAGTTTAACAAGATCCTTTTTGATAATAAATTACAACTTTTCGGTCAGGTGAATGGTGAAGTGAGAATTCAAGATTTGTATAATGATAATTTGATATATGCCAACGTGAATGTGGATCAGTGGGGAGTTAACCGGGATACATTAGGGGTACTGGATTTGAATTCTCGTTGGGATGCATCGAATAGTGCTTTGGAGATAAGTATGGTTAACCGGATGAAGGAGAGAACCCCGATAGGAGTATTCGGGTATTATAAGCCTTCAACGGATAGTTTGAACGTGAATCTGGAACTTTCCCAGATCGAGGTAAATTATTTGGCCGGTTATTTCCCCGATATGTTGAAAGGTGGTGAGGGTACGATCTCGGGTAATCTGGTTATGAAGGGAACAACACAAAAAGCTTCAATTGACGGTTTTTTGGAAATGGATTCCGTGGCGCTTACGGTAGCCGGGTTGAACACGGCTTTTAAAGTCGATGAGCGTTTACCCGTGAAAAATAATCGGGTCGTGTTGGATAATTTCAAGATATATGATGCCAAGGGGCACGCGTCTGTTTGTTCGGGGTATTACGATCTGAATTCGAATTTATACGATGTGTTGCTTAAATTTAATAATTTCCGGGTGTTGAATACCAAGGCGAACCAGAATGATGCGTTTTACGGGCAACTGTATATCACGGGACAGACCCGGATGAATAATTTGTCCGGCGATGGAGCTTTATCCGTAAATTTGAAACCGGAGGCACATTCCGTACTTTACATCCCGTTAACCTCCGCGTTGACAGAGGAAGACGGGAGTTTCCTACATTTTATAAATAATCGTCAGGCAGATGAGGGGCGGCGTCCGGATGAAGAGCGCTCTTCACTGGTTTCCAATTTTGATTTGAATGCTAATATCGAGATCAATAATAATCTGGAGGTTCAGATTATTTTTGACCCCACGATCGGGGATATTTTGAAAACGGTGGGAAGTGGTAATCTGCGTTTCGGTTTGGGGAAAGATAACGAGTTGGATATGTTCGGGGAATATAAGATTGAAAAGGGGGATTACTTGTTCACGTTGAGTAATTTGATTAATAAGAAGTTCGTGCTGAACCCCGGGGGAAGTATCAGGTGGAATGGCTCGCCGTATGATGCCACAATCGACGTGAGCGCTATATATAATTTACGTACTTCTTTGAGTGATTTGCTTGCTGGAACCACGACAACGGTGGATAAGACAACGAAAGTGCCTGTTGAGTGCGAATTGAAGTTGGGGGAGAATCTGATGAACCCGAACGTGCAGTTCGGTATTAATTTCCCTTCTCTTGACGTGCAGATGCGAAGTCTGATGCAGAGCTTTTTTTCCAGTCAGGATGAGATTAATAAACAGATGTTTTCTTTGTTGATATTGAACAAGTTCTATACTCCGGATTATGTTGATAAGGATGCCGAGCTGGAAGAACGGAACACGGGCTACCAGATGGGGGTGACGACGGCGAGTGAGTTGCTGTCAAATCAACTATCCCGTTGGTTATCGCAGATCAGTAATAATTTTGATATTGGTTTTTCTTACCGTCCGGGTGATCAGGTGACGACAAACGAGTTCGAGTTGGCCCTGTCGACCCAGATCTGGAATAACCGGGTGACGATTTCTGCCAATGGTAACATGATGGAGAAAGCAAAGACTAATTCCAACACGTCGATCACGGGTGATTTTGACGTGGATGTGAAATTGAATCGCCAAGGTACATTACATCTAAAGGCCTATTCGCATACCGATGAGAAGATTACCTATAATGCAACCGAAACCGTACAAGGCGTCGGTGTCTCTTATCAGGAGACGTTCGATACCTTCCGGGAATTATTCCGTAAATATCTGGCTATTTTTAAACGGAAAAAACAACCGACAGTTCCCGTGCAATCCGCTGATACTAAGCAGTAGTTTCCATTTTTAACTTCCAATTTTCAATTTTCTATTCTTTGTCATTGTTTTTTCAATTTTTTTTCATCAAATTGTACTCGTTACGTGAAAACGTCGAACCTAACTAAAATTATATCATGAAAAAAATGACCGAACAAGAGTACATGGACCGCGAGGCCCAATACGGTGCTCACAATTACCATCCACTTCCCGTGGTGTTAGAAAAAGGAGAAGGTATTTACGTGTGGGATGTTAACGGAAAGCGTTATTTCGATTTTCTGTCGGCTTATTCTGCCGTGAATCAGGGACACTGCCACCCGAAGATTGTAGAGGCTATGACGGAGCAAGCCAAAAAGTTGGCTTTGACCTCTCGGGCTTTCTATAATAACGTACTGGGTGAATGGGAAGAATATATTACCAAATATTTCGGGTACGATAAGGTGCTGCCGATGAATAGTGGTGCCGAGGCTGACGAGACTGCTTTGAAATTATGTCGTCGTTGGGGATATGACGTGAAGGGTATCCCTACCGATCAAGCTAAGATTATTGTTTGCGATAATAATTTTCACGGTCGTACGATCACGATAGTTACGCTTTCTAACGATCCTTCTTCTTATGCCGGATTCGGACCTTTTACTCCCGGATTCGTGAGAATACCGTATGATGATATTCCTGCTTTAGAAGAGGCGTTGAAAGATCCGAACGTGGCCGGATTCCTGTTAGAACCGATTCAAGGCGAGGCTGGTGTTTATGTACCGCATGAAGGATATTTGAAAAAAGCGTATGATTTGTGTAAGGCTCATAACGTGTTGTTTATGGCTGACGAAGTGCAGACTGGTATTGCCCGCACGGGTAGAATGTTGGCGTGTGATCACGAGGGGGTACGTCCGGACGTTTTGATCCTAGGCAAAGCCATTTCCGGAGGATTGATGCCTGTTTCCTGCGTGTTGGCAGATGACGAGATCATGTTGACCATTAAGCCGGGAGAACATGGTTCGACTTACGGGGGAAATCCTATCGCGGCTAAAGTGTCTATGGCTGCTTTACAGGTAATCAAGGATGAGAAACTGGAAGAGAATGCCGAAAGACTGGGTAAGATTTTCCGGGAGAGAATGAAAGCGATTAAATCCGATATGGTGGAACTTGTCCGCGGTAAAGGTTTGCTGAATGCGGTGGTAATTACCCCGAAGAATGGTAAAACGGCTTGGGATGTATGTTTGAAATTGCGTGATAACGGTTTGTTAGCTAAACCGACTCACGAGCATATTATTCGTTTCGCCCCGCCTTTGGTTATCAATGAAGAGCAATTAATAGAAGCGATAGGTATTATCGAGAAAACATTAAAAGAGTTCGAGTAGTCGGATTTGAATTTATTATTAGGCATCTTTTCATGATCACGAGTTTGATTTTGGAAAGATGCTTTTTTATATAGTCCAACAATAGCGTATATTATTTCTTTAAATTGTGAAAAGTTTATTTTTCCGCGTATATTTGTTTTATTAAATATCCCTCTTATATGTCAATAGATTTCGATTCATTATTGGAAGGCGTTAATAAAAAAGATATGCGGGCGTGGGAAGAGCTTTATGCAAGGTATTATGCCGTGTTGTGTTCTTACGTGAACAATATCTTGCGGGATCGGGATCAGGCTCAGGACATTGTACAGGATGTTTTGGTGGCTGTCTGGAAATCTTCCAAGCGGTTTGGGGATATGAAGGAACTGACTTCTTATTTATATCGTTCTTGTTATAACAATGCGTTGATTTATAAGCGTAATGTTCAAATCCGTAAGGGTATAGAACAAAAAATCGTATTGGAGGCAGAGGTGGAATTTTCTGATGAGATTTTTGCTATTACCGTGAGAGATGAGTTATTGAGACAGTTGTATTGTTATATCAAGGAATTACCGGATGGTGCCAGGGAAATAATGGAATTAAGTGTTTTGGGGTTGTCCGGGCCTGAAATTGCAGAAAAGTTAGGGATCACGATTCATACAGTGAAAACACAGAAAAGTAGGAGCTTCAAGTATTTACGAGAAAAGTTGAAAGATTCAGTCCTGTTGTTTTTAATTTGATCGAAATTTTTTATCGTTTTTGTCATACTCTTTGTATTTTCATGTATTATACAATTAAATAATTCATTATTGATTTTAGCTTTTTTTGCTGAAATCGTAGAAAGTACTAGGGTGATATAAAGCAATAGGTGATGAGATTAGATTTATATAGAGTGATAGAATTGTTTCGAAAATCTTTTTCGAATTCCCTTTCCGATAGGGAAAAAGAAGAATTGGATGACATTTTTCAAAATGATTATTTGGATGAGGTTTATGAACAGTTATCGGATGACAGGTTTATTGAAATGAAGTTTAGAGAGTTCGATGGATATGAGTATAAACCCGCTTTTGAAAAATTGATAAGATATCATAGACGGTCGATTGTCCGAAAATGGATTGCATGGAGCACTTCTGTTGCGGCTGTTATTATTTTCGTTTTATTATTTGTTTATTCAAATTTTCAGTCTACAAATAATCAATGTACCCCTCTTGCTTTTCAAGAACGGATTATTCTTCCTGGGAGCAAATCTGCCGTGTTAAAATTAGCAGATGGTAGGGTCGTTACGATGGGGGAACAGCCTTTAGAAATTGTAACGGATAAAGGTGGGGTTGTTAAATATGATAAGGGACAACTTTCGTATTCATCTGAGGAGCCTTTTGCAGAAGAGTTATTCAACGAATTAGAGGTTCCCCGGGGGGGAGAGTGCCAAGTTCTATTGGATGATGGAACGAAAGTTTGGTTGAATGCTGATTCTCGATTGAAATATCCGATCGTTTTTAATGGTGTGGAACGGAAAGTTATATTATCAGGAGAGGCTTATTTTGAGGTTAAAAAAAATGCACGACCTTTTATTGTTTCTACTGATGCGGGTGATATAATCGTATTGGGAACTGCTTTTGGTATTCGTGCTTATCCGGAGGAAGTGGATTACACGACCTTGGTTTCGGGAAAAGTAAGTTTTCAATCAAAAAATAATCAAAAAATAATCTTGTCACCGGGAGAACAAATTGTGGTTCATGCTTCTGGAGAGGTGGAAAAACGAGAAGTTAATGTTGAAGAATATATTGGCTGGAAAAGTGGTTTGTTTGTTTTTAAGAATAAAACGTTAGAAACAATCATGAATATGTTTGAACGATGGTATAATGTTGAAGTTATTTTCCAAAATGATGAATTAAGAAGTTTGAAATTTACAGGAGATCTTGAGCGATATGATAGTATTAATACATTTTTACATCTACTTGAACGATTAAATGAAATGAAATATGAAATAAAAGGAAATACGATTCTGTTGTTTAAATAAAAGAAACAGACGACAAAATTCTCAGGTTCGAAGTCTGTTTCTCTGATATTTATTAATAAATATGATTTACAAAGTTATGAAAAAAAAACGATTAGTTAGGTTTTCCAACCTATTAAAAAGGTGTGGGGAAAGTTCAGTAACTATGAAATGTTGTGTCGTGTTATTTTTTCTTTTCAGTTTAAACGTGTCTGCAGACGTTTACGCTCAACAAAATTTAGTTACATTGGATTTATCAGATGTATCGGTAGAGCATTTTATTGAAACGGTAAAAAAACAATCTGTACTTCGTTTCATGTACAATTCAGAAGTTATTCAAAAAGCAGGGAATGTCTCGGTAAAAGTGGAAAACAAACCTTTAAAACAAGTTTTGGATTTGGTGTTGTGGAAGGTGAATTTAGAGTATGAATTTTTTAATGATGTGGTTCTAATTCGAGAAAAAGAGGAAAAGAAAGAGGATGTTCGCCAAAAGACTGTGAGGGGGTGTGTAAAAGATCAGAGCGGAACCCCATTACCGGGAGTAACTGTAGTATTAAAAGGTGAAAATCTGGGTGTAGCAACAGATATTGATGGAAATTATTCACTTTCTTTTTTCGAGAAAAAAGATTTAGTCATTGTGTATTCGTGTGTTGGAATGCTTCCGGTGGAAATTAAATATACAGGACAAGATTCTATTCATGTGGTGTTGAAAGAAGAGGTTGAAAAGATTGATGAGGTGGTAGTAAATGGTTATTTTACTCGAAAAAAAGAGAGTTACACGGGTGTGTCAACGACTTTTTCTGGAAGTGAACTTCGCAAAGTGTCAACAGGAAGTATTTTAAATACATTGTCTATGTTGGATCCTTCTTTTGTGAAAGTTGTAAATAATGAAATGGGAAGTGATCCAAATACAATTCCTAGTTTCGAGATTCGTGGTTCTAGTAGTTTGAAATCGACTTTTGATGGTAATCCTAATATGCCAACATTTATCATGGATGGTTTTGAGGTGTCTGCTCAGAAAGTATTTGATTTAGATCCGACTCGTGTTCGTTTTATTACTATTCTAAAAGATGCTGCCGCTACTGCAATTTATGGTTCTCGTGCCGCAAACGGAGTTGTTGTTATCGAGACAGAATTACCTAAAGCGGGAAAATTACAACTTTCGTATAATGGAAGTGCTAATTTTGAGGTAGCAGATCTTTCTGATTATAATTTGATGAATGCTGAAGAAAAATTGGAGTATGAGGTTCGTTCGGGGCTGTATAAAACAGAAAATAGTAGTCCCGAATATGCGGATAATAATTTGGCTTCTTATAATCAAATTTTGAAATTGGTCAAGGAAGGTAATGATGTTGATTGGTTGGCAATACCTGTTAGAGATTTTGGGATAGGACATAAGCATTCTGTTATTGCAGAAGGTGGGAATGAAACATTTCGTTATGCATTGGATCTTTCTTACTCAAATACTGTCGGTGTAATGAAAGGTTCTAAACGTGATAACTATGGTGGGGGTGTTCGCCTTCAATATAATTTAAAGAGTTTAAAGTTTATGAACTATATGTCTTTTAGTCATCTGAAATCTGTGAATTCTCCATATGGTAGTTTTAGTTCATATACTTATTATAACCCTTATTATAACCCTTATGATGAAGAAGGAAATATAAAAAAGATTCTTTATTCTTATCAGTATTATGATGATGGAATAAAGACAAAACCGATGTATAACGAGTTGTATAATGCTACATTACCAGCAAAAAATCAATCGACAGGGAACTATTTTATGAATAATTTTTCAGTCGAGTATGATATTGTTCAAGGACTGAAGTTGAAGGCGAATTTATCACTAAGTGTTGATAATAGTAAATCAGATGTTTACGTGTCGAATGAAAATACCGGTTTTATTGGTAAAGAGCAGAAGGGAAGTTACTCGCAATCTTGGTCAAACAGTTTTAGCTATGATATTAATGTAGTTTTGACTTATTTTAAAAATTGGAAGAAACACTTGTTGAATGCAGGATTGATTTATAATTTACGAGAGAGTGATACGGATGCTACAAGTCTGTCTGCTGTGGGGTTCCCGAATGAAAGTATGGATCATATTTCAATGGGAGCAGGTTTTGCGGAAGGGGGCAGACCGGGAGGAAGTTATGATGTATCTCGTTTGATAGGTTTTGTTGCAAACTTTGGTTACACGTATGATAATCGATTTTTACTTGATTTTTCTTTAAGAAGTGATGGGTCATCTTTGTATGGGGCCAATAATCGATGGAGTACGTTTTGGTCTTTGGGAATCGGTTATAATTTGCATAACGAGAAATTTATGCAAAATATTGCATATGTTGATTTATTAAAAGTAAGGGGATCGATCGGTACAACTGGGGGACAAAATTTTAATCCTTATCAGTCAATGACGATGTACTCTTATAATGATGGCAGAATAAGGGGGATTTCGTATAATGGGTATATGGGAGTCTTGTTAAAAGCATATGGAAATAAAAATTTGAAATGGCAAAAAGTAGAGAAACGAAATATAGGATTGGATTTTGAATTGCTTGACAGGCGGCTAAAAGGCTCATTTAACGTGTATAGTGATCTTTCTAAAGATGTCCTTATAGATGTTACTGTTGCCCCATCATTAGGTTTTTCCTCTTATAAAGAGAATTTAGGGCAGGTAAAAAATAGTGGTGTTGAGTTGACGTTGAAAGGAACGGTTATTAGAAATATGGATAAAAATATTATTTGGGATTTAATCTTCAATTTGGCACATAATAAAAATAAAGTGATGAAGATTAATAGGGCTTTAACGGCTTTTAATGATACTCAAGATGCAGAAGTAAAAAATAAACCAATGATTAGGTATAAAGAGGGATTGTCTCAAAATACAATTTGGGTGAACGAGTCTCTTGGAATTGATCCTGCTACGGGAGATGAAATTTTTCTTGATTTGGATGGAAATAAAGTGAATGAATGGAGTACGGCTAATTATAAGCCTTTGGGTTCTACAGACCCTAAGGTTTACGGGACGATAGGAACGATGTTCGTTTATAAAAAATGGGAATTGAATGCACATATGTATTATAAGTATGGTGGTTATTTATACAATTCAACATTGGTGGATAAAATCGAGAATGTGAATCCGAATGAAAACGGGGATAAACGAATTTTATATGACCGCTGGAATGCACCAGGAGATATTGCTAAATTCAAAAAGGTTAGTGATGTGTCTGTGACTAATCCAACTTCACGTTTTGTTGAAAAGGAGAATTATATACAGCTTCAATCTTTGTCCCTTAGTTATGATTTCAGTAGTGATCAGCTTCGAAAAGTAGGTATTCAGCGTTTGAAGGTGTCGGCTATTGGTAACGATATCTTTAAATCGTCTACAGTGAAAATGGAGAGAGGAACTTCTTATCCGTATGCCAGAACGTTCTCGTTATCAGCTCAAGTAACTTTTTAATTTAATAGTTGTATGAAAAAATTGATAAATAAATCTATTATTTTTTCGCTGATTTTTGCACTGACTTCGTGTAATGATTGGTTGAATGTTTCTCCTAAGACGGATATGAAAGCAGAAGATTTGTTTTCTACAGAATCTGGATTTCGGGATGCATTGATTGGTGTCTATGCTTTAATGTCAACGAGTAATCTTTACGGGAGAAATTTGTCTTATGCTTATTTGGATGTTTTGGCACAGTATTATACTAGCCCTCGTAGTAATACTTCAACAGGCTATGAGCATAGTTTAAAAAATGCAGCCGAATATAAGTATACAGAAAGTGGGGAAGAAGCTAGAATACTATCTCTTTGGTCGAGTCATTTCTCTGCAATAGCCAATATAAATCAAGCTTTGTTATTTATAGATGAAAATCGGGATGTATTTACTTCTGAGGATATTCATTGTATTTACAAAGGTGAATTTTTAGCTCTTCGTGCTTTACTTCATTTTAATGTTCTTCGTCTTTTCGCACCATCCCCGATGATGGATAATCAGAATGGCTTGAATTCTCCAGCAATCCCTTATATTGAAGTATATACGAATATTGCTCAGCCTCAATTAACGGTGAAAGAGGTATTGACAAAAATCATAAAGGATTTGCTTACAGCTAAGGAGTTGATGGAGGATCGGGAAATTTTTAATGAATTTGATTCCTCATCTCCGATGTATAAAAGAAATCAACGGATGAATTATTATGCTGTTACAGCTCTTTTAGCTCGAGTTTATCTTTATGGAAATGAAAAAGAAGCTGCTTTGAGTCAAGCGAAAGAAATTATCGGGGAAGTGGACGGGGAAAATCCGACTTCTTACACGTTGGCGACTAGTGCTGCAACTGCCACGAATCCAATGTTCCAGTCGGAGTTGATATTTACTTTAGACGTTCAGAAATTGAAAGATTTGAGTGAGAGTTATTTTGTGGAAACTTCGCTTTCTGATGTTTTGTTGATGTCTGTAAAAGGTAAGCAGAATATTTTTAATGCGAGTGGATTGGAAAATGATTTCAGATCCTCTTGGTTGACCTTGACGTCAAGTGGGAATGAGTATGTTCTGACAAAATATAACGGTATGACTTATATACCGATGTTTAAATTATCAGAACTTTATTTAATTGCGGCAGAGTGTGCTGACGGAGAGGATGCATATGGCTATTTGAATAAGTTAAGAAATCATAGGGGATTATCAAGTATCGAACAGACTCAAGACATAGAGAGTTACATTTATCAAGAGTATAGAAGAGAGTTCTTGGGAGAAGGTCAGTTATTCTTTTACTATAAACGTAAGTTGTTCGATACTGTTGGAGCAGAAGATAAAATTGGAATTGAGGATTTGAAAGTGGTTTATAATTTACCGATACCGACATCGGAAATAGACTTTGGTAATATAAAAAATTAATAAAGATGAAAAGAATAGTTATACTTTTTGTTTTAGCCGTGTTTTGTTCTTGTAATAAGAATGAAAGATTAGTCTACGATTTGAATATGCATGATATATATTATCCGATTGTAACAGAAAAACGGGATAGTTTGTTTATATCGTTATTAACTGCGGATAAAATATTAACTACGACCGTAGATGTTAAATTACTTGGTGATGTGTTACAATCTCCAACTAGATTCAAGGTTGAGGTTGTAAAGGAAAAGACAGATGCAATAGAGGGAGTTCATTATGAAAAATTGCCAGATTATTATGAATTTCCAGCAGGAGAATTTATATATAAAATGCCAGTTAATTTGCTGAGAGGAGATAAGGGAATCACGGAAAAGCCTGTGTCATTGACATTGCGTCTCTTGGGAACTTCTGATTTGGGGATTGCTTATCAAGATCGGGCTGAGATACGTTTGGTCATTGCAGATATGGTAAAAATGCCTGAAGGAACTGGTTATTATGGGGATATGACTGCATTCAAAAATTTATTTGGTGATTATTCAAGAAAGAAACATACGATGATTATTGAATTAACCGGACATGATTTTTGGGATGGTAATTACGGTGATAATGGAGGGGTGTATGGAATTTATTACGAGATGGATTATTATACTCCTTATGCGAGAAAGTTGTATAAGATTATTACAGAGAATGAGATCAAGGATGAGAATGGAAATATCATGCAGGGATGGATGGTTCCCTAGTATTTTTAATGTATGATTTTAAAATGTAGAGATAGTTATGAAAAATTTGAAATATATATTGATTCTGTTTTTATTACTTCAATTATCATGTATTGATGATAAATCGAAATTTGGGGGTAATGAGATTGATTCGATTACGATTGAGGATATTGAAGCTTATAAGGAAATAGAAATAGGAACTAAACTTGAAATAAAGCCTACCGTGATTACGAAATTCGGGGAGCAGTCTCAGCTTTCTTATGTATGGTATAAGTATAATAAAGAACAGGTGGTCGCTGATACATTATCGTATGAAAAGGATTTGGATGTTATAATTGGTGATGTCCTACCGGGTGTTACAACGACTTTGGTGTTCAAGGTTATAGATCAGCAGACGGGAGTTTTTGCGATGAATAAATCTTCTTTTGTTACAGTAGGTAAGTATTCTGGTGGAACATTGATGTTATGCCAGGTGGATGGAGAAAATGATTTAGCCATGTTAAAAAAAGATGGCAAAACTTTGTATGAGAATATATATTCCTATGCGAATGATGGAGTTCGATTAGGGAAAAAGTCTAGACGCATAATTTTGACTGATTCATACACGTATAATCCTCTTGGACATAAATCTGTAATTGTAACCTGCGATGATGAAACAGGGGGAGTTTATCTTGATCCTGTGATCTTTACAAGACAAAATTATATGAAGGAGAAGTTTATCTTGGGAGAAGAGATGGTTGGAGATTTAGTTATTACGGGTTACATTGCAAATGCAGAAGGTGATTACTTGATTGTAAATGGTAAAGTGTATAATAGGATAAATGGAGATAAAGCCAAGGCAGATTGGAATCCAGAACTTGTATTTCTTACGGATCCGAAAGACTATTATGCAGCTTCTTCAATTGGTAATTCGGTAGGACTTATGTTTTATGATAATTTGCATAATCGTTTTATGGTGAATAAAGGTGGAGCAGGGTATTTTAGTTTTATTACGGGAGCAGATTATGATTTTTCTAGCTATGATCCTAATGATATGGGAGATGGTATAGAGTTGGTTATTATGGGAAATCAAAGTTCACGAACAAATTTTATGTGGGAATTAATGAAAAATACCAAAACAGGAGAATATGTATTGGTAAAAAGTAAGACAGGCTTTAATTCATCATGGGCAACAACATTTGTAGCTGAATACAAAAAAGTCCTTTCTAAAAATGAATATCCCCATTTATATGAAGCATCGGATTTTATAGCAGGAACGAAACTATTTTTTGCAAATTCTTCTCCTTGGAAGGATTATGTTTTGGGACAACCCAATATATTCTTTTTCTTGAGTAATAATAAAATATATGCGTTTAATGTCGGAACACTTTCGGAAGGTGTATTAATTGATGGAAATGCCGAAAATTACACGATAACAGGGATGGATTGTACCGAGATAAAGGATCCTATGGGAGTGGAAGATACATATGTTCAACTCACAGTGGCAGTTAAAGATCGTAGTTTGGCTGGTAAATCGGGAGGGATTGCTGTTTATCGTTTGAATAATGTGGGTGGTCTCTCTGCTGAAAAAATGTATGAAAAGACAGGATTCTGTGATGAGGTTCTTTATACCGTAGAAAAGTTGAACTAATAAGAGAGGCATAGTGGAAGTATCAAAATTTTCCTTTAAATGTTCTTTGGTTCTTGGTTTATTGGGAACATTGGAGAACTAGAAATTATTGAAAAGTGAAAATTTTGATACTTCTCTTTTACATTATTAGATGAGTAGAATTAATTTATTCGTTATGAAAAAAAGTATTATTGTTTTTATTTTTTGTATCTTATTTTTTAATGTTTATAGCCAACAAAAAATAGAAGGTAATTTAGGTAATTTCCATGTAAATAAAATTTATTTGTTTGAAGTTGTGAATGAATATCGAGAGATATATCGAGTCATTGATTCTACTGAAGTAAGCAAAGGTAACTTCATGTTTGTCTTGAATAATGTGACTCCTGAATTATATTTTATGAGTGATAATTTTGAACATGGAGGTTATTTCTTTTTAGATGAAGAAAATGTGATGTTAACAATAGAGAGTGTGACTGAGAAAGAGATAACATGGAATGTGAAAGGCTCACGTTTGAATAAATTGTATCGTGAATTTGCAGATGAATTATATGTTGCAACTAATAGGCATATTCGGGATTCTCTGGATCGCCGTTTTTTTCAAGCACGGGAAGCTGGAGATAAGGTTGAAATGGAAAGAATAAAACAAGAAGCAATGCCTTATTATGTGGGAGAAAGGGATATTGAAAGAGCTTTGGTAGATCGATATTTGGAAAAAAATAGAAATAATCCTTTTGGAGCGTATCTCTATTATTCTAAAATATTTCAGTTTAAAAATTTTCCGACAATGAATGAGATTGATAAAGAAAGGGCATATATCGGAGCTTTTGGAGAAAAGGCGAAAAATAACCGTTATATATCTTGGATGGAGGAGCAATTAATGACTTATGAGAATTGTTCTATAGGCCATGAAGCTCCTGAAATTATTGGGAAAGATACTTTGGGAAATCCAATTCGTTTGAGCGATTTCCGAGGTAATTATGTGTTGGTAGACTTTTGGCATTCATATTGTCATTGGTGTCGCAAGGAAACTGCTGTACTAAAAAAAGCGTTGAGATATTTTGAAGGAAAGAATTTTAAAATATTAGGAGTTTCTTCTGATTTTCATGAAGATCGGTGGAAAAAAATTATTCGAGAAGATGGGTGTTTCTGGGATCATATGATTTTGGAACGAGGAAATCCAGCTTCTCGTTTATATTGCGTTAAAGGAGTTCCATATATTGTGTTAATTGGGCCGGACGGGAAGATTCTGGCCAAGGAGTTGAGGGGGCAGGATTTGATAGACGTGCCGGATCAATTTGTGAAGTAAACGAATTAACCCGAATTTAATCGTGAATATCTCGTGAAAGTCCCGTGAAAGGACGATACAGACGAGATATAGCCGAGATAAAGACGACTTAAAGCCGAGTGGAGTCGTCTTTATCTCTTTTTTTTACACTTGTACGTGTCGGATAAGTCTTTGACTGGGTTTGATTTCTACTTTATTTGGGCTATAAAAAACTGATAAGTAGCATGACGTTCAGTAGGGTAACAATTCCCCCGATCACGTACAGGAGCCATTTCGTGTAGGTAGAATTTTTGTATTTTCCCATGACCTTGGACGAGGAAGTGAGGTAAACTTGCGTGAAAATGGTGATCGGTAACTGTACGCTTAGAGCCATTTGCGAGTAAATCAACCCTTGGAAAGGATTCGATACTACCATGATCAGGGCAAAAGCGAGGATGAGGGAAGTTAGCACACCGATGCGGGAATGACTGTCCTTGATGTCGTAAGGCTCCTTGTATATTCCAGCGAAAATGGAGCCGGCAGCCATACCTGAGGTAATAGTAGAAGAAATTCCGGCAAACAGGAGAGCCACGGCAAAGATCACGGAGGCATTATTCCCAAGCAATGGTGCCAGCAGGGAATTGGCTTGTTCCAGTTCCGTGACGGGAGTTCCGGTTCCGAAAAATGCGGCAGCAGCCAGTAGGATCATGGCGCTGTTGATGGCCCAACCGATCACCATGGAGAGGATCGTGTCGGCATATTCGTAGCGTAATTGTTTTTTGATGATTTTATCGTCTTGTATATTCCATTGACGGCTTTGGATGACTTCCGAGTGAAGGAATAGATTGTGGGGCATGACCACGGCCCCGAGTACGCTCATGATAACGACCATGGAGCCTTCGGGAAAAGCGGGGGTAACCCACGCGGGCAAGGCTGTATTCCAGTCGATCTCCACGAGGGAGAGTTCGTAGATGAACGATAAGCCGATGATGGAAACAAAAGCAATGATCCATTTCTCGATCACCCGGTAGGTATTCGTGAACAACATGATAACCACGAAAATCAATACGAGTATTGATCCTGCCCGGATCGGGATGTTGAATAACATTTGCAAGGCAATGGCCCCACCTAGTATTTCGGCTAGAGAGGTGGAGATGGAGGCGAGCATGGCAGAGTAAAGAATACCTTTGGCATAACGGGGTTTCAAGTATTCGCTGGCGGCTTCCGAAAGGCATAAGCCGGAGGCAATTCCCAAGTGGGCCACGTTGTGTTGCAACACGATCAGCATGATCGTGGACAGGGTGACCATCCATAATAGAGAATAACCGAATTCGGCACCGGCGGCCAGGTTGGAGGCCCAGTTTCCCGGATCGATAAAGCCCACGGTGACAAGTAGGCCGGGACCTATATATTTAAATATTTCCAGTCCCCCGAGTTTCGGGTTATGTTTTGCCGTGTTCAGTAGTTCTTTGAATTGTTTTAACATGTTGTTCGAGTTAAAAGCTAAAGGTTAAAAGCCGATCGTGTAATTTTATTATTATTTTTGAAACTTCAAAAGTACGAATAACGATGAATATTTGTTCTCGTGACCGTGAACTTTTAGTATTAACTTTTAACTTTTGATTTTCATGTTGATTCCTGTACTTCTTGTCGTGGCCTCTTTGGTGGTACTTTATTTCGGGGCAGATTTTCTGGTGAAAGGTAGTTCATCGCTGGCCGTGCGTTTTGGAATATCTCCTTTAGTTGTCGGTTTGACCGTGGTGGCATTCGGGACAAGCGCACCGGAGTTACTGGTTAGCGTGCAGTCGGCATTAGAAGGTAATCCGGGAATTGCCGTGGGAAACGTGATGGGATCTAATATATTCAATGTTTGTGCTATTCTTGGAATTTCAGCAATGATTTACCCGTTGAGGGTGAATCCCCGGTTGATTCGGTTGGATGCACCCGTGATGCTGGCGGCCACGTTATTGTTCGTGGGGATATTTCATAACGGGAGTTTCGGAAGATGGGCCGGGATATTGTTTTTTGCCGGGATATGTGCCTATATGATTTACTGCGTGTACAAGGCCAAGCGGGGAGAGGTGGTTGAAGGGGACGAGGAAATCAAACCCACGAAGAGCTGGATGCTGGATGTCGTGTTGGCGATTGCGGGACTTGCTTTGTTGGTATGGGGATCGGGCTTGCTCGTCGATAATGCCGTGATTATCGCGAAAGCCTTGGGATGGAGCGAGGCGGTGATCGGTTTGACGATCGTGGCAGCAGGGACAAGTATGCCGGAACTGGCAACTTCCGTGGTGGCTGCCTTGAAAAAACGTACGGATATTGCCATCGGTAACGTGATCGGTTCGAATATATTCAATCTTTTGGCTGTTTTAGGATTAACGGCGACGATTGCACCCGTGGAGACCAACCAGATTAACTGGACGGATATGCTGGTGATGCTCGGAACTTCTTTACTTCTGTTGCCTTTCATGCGAACGGGATTCAAGATCGGGCGGGGGGAAGGTGTCGTGCTGTTCGTTATTTATATCGCTTATACCGTCTATTTGCTTGTTTATTAATTGTTTGTTGGTATATGAAACCTTTAGAGGAGAGAAAAAAAGTGTGAGGGAATAAAAAGAATGTTTATTTCTTGGTAGGAATGGGTTATTTTCCTTAAATTTGGTTGCGTTACTTGAGTGCTTGGTAGTGGTGTATTTTAAGGAGTAACACAATTATGGGGGGAAGTTTCATGCAGAATGAGCAACAAATATTATTGGAACATTTAGCCAAAGATAGTGATTTGGCTTATACTCTATTGTACAAGCAATTCTACGTTCCGATGGTGCTTTTTGCTAGTAAATATATTAATAATGAGGAGGAGGCGAAGGATGTAGTACAAGAGTTCTTTATTTCCATGTTGGGACTAAAAAAAGAATTCGAGAATGTTACAGCATTAAAAGTTTATCTTTATAGTTCGGTTAAGAATAGGTGTACGAACTATTTACGGCATGAGCGGGTAAAAGGGCGTTACGAGGCTTTCGTGATGCAGGAGTTCGATGATGTGGATTTGTTTTGGGACCGAGTGTTGGAAGAAGATGTTTATTCCCGTGTGATGGAGATGGTCGAGGAACTCCCCAAGCAATGCCGGAGTGTGATGACTCTTTCGTTGGAAGGATACAAAATTTCTGAAGTTGCGGAGAAAATGGGAATTTCTCTTGAAACGGCGAAAGAATATAAAAAAGAGAGTAAAAAACGATTGACAACTCGTTTGCAGACATTAGGATTAAGTATGTTCGTGCAATTATTTTTCTAGATACAATTTCATTGAATCATAAGTTATAAAAAATAAAAAGAGAAAATTTTATTTATTTTTTCTCTTTTTCATCCCCCCCGTTTTATTTCAAAGGGTGTTTTATTTATAGAAACATGAATAAAAATGTTTATGAATAGAGCAAATGAAACTTTTCGAGTGTCAGAAATTATTTTCCGGTATATTCTGGGAGAATTGGCGGATGAGGAAAAAGAGCAATTGGAACGATGGCTGGATGAGAAACCGGATCATAAGTATTTGTTTGAGGATTTAGTGAAAGAGGCTAAAAAATCGGAAAAAATAAAGGCTTATGGACGGATTGATTTATATGAGGCATTGGAAGACCTGTTGAGGAAGAAGAGGAAAATGGAGCAGATGAGGAAAAAGCGTCGCTTTATAACATGGGCGACAGGAGTGGCGGCCGTTATTCTACCTTTGGCTATTGCTTTCATGCTACATATTCATAGGGGAGATTCCGGTGAAAGTATGGAAGACGTGAAAGAGGTTGTTGTTTTACCTGCCGGCAAACCACGGGCTATGCTCCAGCTTGCATCGGGAGAGGAGATTATGCTGACTGCGGGAACGACACAACGTATAAAGCAAGAAAATGGAATCGAGATTAAACAGGATTCCGGGGTAATCGAATACCGGGTTGATAAAGCAAAAGATAAAGAAATTCCGCAGTTTAACATCATTTCGGTTCCGCGGGGTGGTGAGTTTTCGCTAGTGTTGAGTGATGGGACTCGTGTTTGGCTGGATGCAGCGAGTCGTTTACGTTACCCGGTGACGTTTGTCGGTAAGGAAAGAAGGGTATATTTGGAAGGGGAAGCGTTTTTTGACGTGGCTAAGGATAAAGAGTCTGAGTTTGTTGTAGAAACGAAACACGCTGATGTCAAGGTGTTTGGAACATCTTTTGATGTTTCTGCCTATGAGGACGAAGAGAAAACGACGGCCACTCTGGTACGGGGTTCGATCGGCATGGAAGTTCGTGAAACAGGTTCTGAAATACGTTTAAAACCGGGTGAACAAGCTTGCTTGGTGGGCAAAGAGTTGACAAAGTGGGAGGTGGACACGGAGATGTACTCGGCTTGGAGAGAAGGGCGTTTGGTGTTCAGTAAAGTGCGTTTGGAAGATATGTTACGACGTTTAGCCCGGTGGTATGATGTGGATATTGTTTTTTCCCGATCGGAATTGAAGGATTTCACGTTTACCGGAGAGGTGCAGAAGTATGAGGATTTTTCCGAAATATTGGAAGTTATCGAGATGACGCAGATTGCGCGCTTTCAAGTGAAAGGTAAGACAATAGTAGTATATTAATAATAAAAAGAGCTACTCGTGCTGGAACACGGGTCGCTCTAAGAGTAAGTTTATCAGCAATAATAACTTAAACGACACAAATGTATGAAAAAAAATGGAGAATATGACCCTCCTAGGTTGGGGTCATTAAAAAAAATTTGTAGGATTATGAAAGCTACGATGCTTTTTCTCATGCTGACGGTTTGCCATTCATTTGGGATGGTCCACGCTCAAGAGGTGCGTTTGGATATTGATTTGGAGAAAGCCAATTTCGCCGAATTCATGGAACAAGTGAAAAAACAGACAGAATTCACTTTCTTCTTTCACGATGCAATGGTGATGAGTTTGAAAGATATTACTTTACACATGCGGCAGGCTGATATTGAGGCTGTTTTAAAGGCTTGTCTGAAAGGCTCGAATGTTGCTTACCGGATTAAAGATCGTACGATCATTCTCTATGGATTAAACGATCAATCGAAGAAGGGGATAGACGTGAAAGGTTTGGTGGTGGATGAACAGGGAGATCCGATGCCTGGGGCTACGGTCAAGGTGAAAGGAAACGAGGGGAACGGCGTGTTGATAGGTACGGTAACAGGGCCGGACGGGAAATTCTCGTTAAATGTACCGGATAGGAAAGTGATGTTGGAGGTGTCATTTGTCGGTTATGTGTCTCGTTTGATTGCAGCATCCGACACGGTATCCTTGAAAAAGGTCGTTTTGAAAGAAGAGTTGAAGAATATAGAAGAAGTTGTGGTGACCGGATACCAGCGAATTGACCGGAAGTTATTTACCGGTGCCGCAGCAGTAATTAAAGCGGAAGATGCGATGGTTGAGGGAGCAATAGATGTAAGTCGTATGTTGCAGGGAAAAGCGGCCGGGGTACAGATACAAAATGTATCCGGAACTTTCGGAGCTTCTCCTAAGATGAGAGTGCGGGGAGCTTCTTCCATTAACGGGAACCAGAAACCGTTGTGGGTTGTTGATGGGTTGGTTCTGGAAGACGTGGTAGAGGTTTCTGCCGATGATTTATCATCGGGAGATTCGGAAACTTTAATCAGTTCTGCAATTGCCGGCCTGAATGCCGATGACATCGAGAGTTTCCAGATTCTAAAAGATGCTTCCGCAACAGCATTGTACGGGGCACGAGCAATGAACGGAGTGGTAGTGATTACCACGAAAAAGGGGAAGAAGGGGACGATGAAGGTAAATTACAGTGGAGAGTTTACGGTGCGCATGAAACCGAGTTATGATCAATATAACCTGATGAATTCACAGGAACAGATGATGGTGTATAAAGAGATGGAGGCGAAAGGGTGGCTGAATTATGCGGATGTTTCTCGTAAGAAAAACGGTGGTGTTTACAAGAAAATGGCTGATTTGATTTCCACGTATGATGAGACTACCGGGAAATTTGGTTTGGAGAATACCCAACAGGCCAAGAATGCTTTCTTGCAGAAGTACGAGATGGCAAATACGGATTGGTTTGACATTCTTTTCCGTAATTCTTTACAGCAAGTACATTCTTTGAGTTTGTCATCAGGAACAGATAAATCTCGTTTCTATGCCTCCTTGAGTTATTTTAATGACGGGGGATGGTCAATTGCCGACAAGGTGGAACGCTACACGGCGAACATGAATGCTTCTTTTGATATAAAGAAATGGTTGACCGTGAATTTATTGACCAATGGTTCGTTACGTATGCAGGATGCTCCGGGAACCAATAGCCGGAACACGAATGCCGTGAGTGGTGAAGTGGAGCGTTCTTTTGACATTAACCCGTTTAGTTATGCTCTGAACACGAGTAGGGCGTTACGTGCTTATGATGATGATGGTAATTACGAGTTCTACACGATGAATTACGCTCCATTCAGTATATTACACGAGTTGGAGAATAATAAGTTGAAAATTGATATGTTGGATACGAAGTTCCAGATGGAATTGGAGTTTCGTCCATTGACCGGGTTGGACGTGAAGATGTTGGGGGCTGTTCGTTACGTGAAGACGACACGGGAACACCGGATTTATGATACATCCAATGCGGCGGAGGCTTATCGTGCTGCCGGGGATGCCACGATTCGGGATGGAAACAAGTTGTTATACGAGGACCCGGATATGCCAGGCTACCCTGCCAAGGTGGTGATGCCGAAAGGGGGACTTTATAATCGGAACGAGAATTCCATGTTGAACTATTATCAACGGATGATCGTGAATTATAATGCCTCTTTTGATGGCGGAAAACATACTTTGAACGTGTTGGGAGGAGAGGAGCTACGTTACACGAACCGGACGTATGCCAGTAATCAGGGATTTGGTTATCAGTGGGATCGCGGTGGAGTTGCTTTCCTAGATCCTGATTTATTGAAACAGCAGATAGAGTCAGGTTTGTCTTATTACTCGATGGAAGAGGAGTTTGATCGTTTCGTAGCTTTCTTTGCCACGGCGGGATATAGTTATAATGGTACTTACGTGTTTAATGCAACCGGGCGTTACGATGGTTCCAATCGTTTGGGAAAATCCCGTTCCGCTCGTTGGTTACCGACTTGGAATATTAGTGGGGCTTGGCACGTGTCGAATGAGGCATTTATGGAATCATTGGAGAAGATTTCCCGTTTGACTTTGCGTGCCACATATGGTTTGACGGCCAGTATGGGACCTTCAAGTAATTCCCGGGCCGTGTTGTACAATGAGGTAACGAAACGCCCCACGCAACAGGAGAAGGAAAATAGTATTTATATCAGTGCTTTGGAAAATAGTGAATTGACTTGGGAGAAACAATATGAAACGAATGTGGGTGTTGATCTGGGTATTTTCGATAACCGAATTAGCTTGAGTGCCGATGTGTACTGGCGAAAAGGATTTGATCTGATTGGTAGTGTGCGGGTTTCCGGTATCGGGGGACAACAGTCCAAGAAAGCGAATTATGCCGATATGAAATCTCATGGTGTAGAATTCACGTTAAACACGAAGAATCTAGTATACTCTTCTTTTAGTTGGGTTACGAATTGGACATTTTCCTATAATAAAAACAGAATCACGAATTTGGAATCCCGTCCTCGCGTGATGGATTTGGTAAAAGCAGAGGGGGCGCCCAGGCAGGGATATGCGGTAAGAGCTATATTTTCGGTTCCTTTTATGGGATTGACAAATGAAGGAATTCCCACGGTCATGGATCCGGATGGTAATATTAGCGTCGGGGATATTAATTTTCAGGAAACGAACAAGCTTGATTTTCTGAAGTATGAAGGCCCCGTTGATCCGAGAATTACGGGTGGATTTGAGAACACGTTCAAATATAAGAATTTGACTTTGGCCGTATTCTTGAATTATCAATTTGGAAATAAAGTTCGGCTACATAATTATTTTAAAAACGAGTATAATGATTTGACAGCCATGCCGAAAGATTTTTTGGATCGTTGGATGATGCCCGGAGACGAGAATCGTACTTCGGTACCTGTAATCCTTTCTGCACGTCAGAATTCCCGGACAAAGAGCGAGTATAAGGAAGTTTATAATGCTTATAATTATTCCACGGAACGAATTGCTGATGGTTCTTTCATTCGCTTGAAAGACATTAGTTTGACCTATAAATTTGATGACAAGTGGGTACAGAGCATCGGGCTTGGTTCCATGTCATTAAAGTGCATCATGTCCAACGTGGCATTATTGTATAGAGATAAGAAATTACACGGACAGGATCCGGAGTTCTTCCGTTCCGGAGGAGTGGCATTGCCTGTTCCGCGACAAGTGACATTCTCTTTGAGAGTAGGATTTTGACGTGAAGAATATTAAATCATTAAAACAGAGAAAATGAAAGCATATAAAATATTAACGGTCGGGATGTTTGCACTTTTGGTGACAGCGTGTAACTCGTTTCTGGATGTTGTTCCGGATAACCGTACCGAATTGGATAGCCCGGAAGCGATCAAGGAGTTGCTGGTATCGGCTTATCCGAAGGCTCACTATTACCACATGTGTGAGGTGATGAGTGATAATGTTGCGGAACGTTTGGTCAGTGGAACGCATAGCCGGGCGACCTTGAACAAGCAAATGTATCAGTGGATGGACGGAACCGGTACGGGAACGGATTACCCGGTTTACGTGTGGACAAATTATTACGAGGCGATAGCTGCGGCCAATCTGGCATTGGAAGCAGTGGAAGAAGAGGGCGATACGAAAGAGTATGCGGCAATTAAAGGGGAAGCGTTGGTTTGTCGTGCGTTTTGTCACTTTATCCTGGTGAATCTTTTTGCGGAACATTATGATCCGGATAAGGCAGAGCAAATGTTGGGAATTCCTTATTGTGTAAAACCGGAAACACAAGCTATCGTGTATTACAAACGTGATAACTTGAAGCAGGTATATGACCAGATTGAAGAAGATTTGCAAACGGGACTACCGTTATTACAAGATCAGACGTACGAGGTTCCAAAATATCATTTCGCAAAGGCTGCGGCTCATGCTTTTGCCGCTCGTTTCTATCAGTACAAGGGCGAATGGGACAGTGTGATTGTACACTCGACGGCAGCTTTGGGAAGTAATCCGAAGAGTAAATTACGTGATTTGAGAAATCCGGATCAAGCTAACGGGCAATGGGGAGATAAGGACGCTTATGCGGCTAAATATTTTAAAGTAACTCAACCGTCTCCTTTCCTGATGATCTCGGCTAAGAGTTGGTGGGCAAGGGACGGGCAGTCATTCAGCTTGTGTTATAGTATGAAAAAGGATGAGCATGCCTCTTTGTTTACGGAAAAGAACGTTACGGGTAGCCCGGTAACCGGAACATATGCTACGTTCTTCGTGATCTCGACTAATTCAGCCGGTTGTGCGCGGATGTATAAATTTGACGAGTTATTTATCCGTAGTTCTATTGGTTCCAGTTCCGGGCAGGGATATACGGTTTCAACCTTATTGTCTAGTGAAGAGGCTCTCTTAAACCGGGCAGAAGCTTACGTGATGAAGAATCAGTTTGATTTGGCTTTAGAGGACATTAATTTATATCTTGCTGAACGGGTACGTGTGGATAAAGATGATCCTCATGCGGATTTTACACCGTATAAAGTGAATTTGGCGAAGATAAAGGCATTTTATGATGGAAAAGAGGAATTCCCTGATTTTGAACCGTTCTATGCAAGTACGATTTCAGAGGACCAGATGTCTATGTTGAAATGTGTGGTTGATTGGCGGCGAAAAGAGTTTATGCAGGAGGGATTACGTTGGTTTGACATCAAGCGTTTCCATTTACCGGTTGTACATACGTTTACCGTTTCGGGTGATCCGTCGATTACGCTTACAAAAGATGATCTTCGGCGTGCCGTACAGATCCCGTCAGAGGCACAGGCTTTTGGAGTGGAGGCGAATCCTCGTTAGTATAATAATTGTAAATACAGTAGATTATGAAAAAGTATATATTTAACTTATTACTGTTGGCATTGCTGTTCTGCGTGACGGCATGTTCGGACGATGATCTGGGACCTTCCATCTTTGATACCACTACTGAAGAGTTGACGGAGCTGGATCTTTGGATGCAGAAAAATTTTGTGGAACCCTATAATATAGAGGTGATTTACAAGTGGCGTGATGTTGAAACGAGTATGGAGTACAACCTGACTCCACCAAAGGAAGACAATGCGAAAGGATTGGCGGATGTGTTACTGAATATTTGGTGTAAACCATATGTTGAAATCGGAGGGGAATCCTTCTTCAAAAGTTTGTCCCCTAAACAGTTGCTGTTCATCGGTTCTTCTCGTTACACGAGTAGTGGGACGGTAACTAAGGGTACGGCTGAGGGGGGACGTAAGATTGTCATTTTCGAGGTTGACCAGTATGACAGGACAAATGCGACACGCCTGAAACGCTATATGAAGACAATTCACCATGAGTTTGCTCATATTGCGGCACAAACGGTAGAGTATCCGAAGGAGTTCGAGAATATCACTCCGAATTACGTGGAGGGATGGGATAAGATCAAAGATCAAGATGCTTATGATCAAGGATTTCTTTCCGGTTATGCGATGAGTGAACCGGGTGAGGATTTTGCAGAGATTGTTGGCTTCATGCTTTCTAATAGTGCGGAGGACTGGGAGAAAATGTTGGATTACCCGACCTCGCAGGAGGCGAAAGATAAATTGAAACAGAAGGTGGAGATGGTTGTGATTTATTACCGGGACACTTGGAATGTTGATTTGTACGCATTGCAGGCTGAATGTGAACAAGCCTTGTATGATGTTGTTAATGGTGTAACTGTTAATCCTTGATGAGTATGAAAAATCTTATATATTTATTCATTGCTGCAAGCATGATGTTGGTAACGGCTTGTTCTGATGATGACGAATACGTGTTTTCAGAATTACCGAGCGAGCGGATAGAGGCTTTCCAGAAGGAGTGCCAGACAACTCTGCGAGGAGCGACCGACGGGTGGAAACTTGTTTATTATCCCCAAAAGGGTGTGTATGGTGGTTTTACTTTTGTGTTTCGATTTAGTGAGAAGAACCGGGTGGAGATGATCAGTGATTTCGAACCGATAAAAGGAGATTATTCTTATAATTTGAATCTCTCCGAGGGGTTGGTGTTGACTTTTGATTCTGATAGTCCGATTCACCAGTTGTCTAATCCCAATTACGGGGCACCGGCTCACGACGGTGATAAAGGTTACGGATTGGAAGGTGATTTCGAATTTATCGTGAAGGAGGTAAAGGAGGATGTTATTGAATTAATTGGTAAGAAAACCCGTGTGGAGGTAAAGTTGGAGAAGGCTACCGCTGCGGATTGGACTACCGTGAAAAAATTAGCAGAGATGGCTGGCTACTTTGTGTTGGGAAATAGTGGGTTAGGCATGACGGTGAACGGGGAATTAGCTATTGGCGGACGTGTAGAATTGAACGATATATTCCATTTGTGTACAATGGCTTACAAAGATGAAGAGGGAAACACGGTGTCCGTGGAGACTCCGTATATAATCACGAATGAAGGATGCTTGTTTGAGAACGAAGTGGAAGTGGCCGGGGTGAAATTTTCCGGTTTGACCGTGGATCTGAGTAACGGGGTGACTAATCGGGAATTCGTATCCAATGATGCGGATCAGGCAATTCGTTTCTTTATTATGGATCTTTCCCCTTTGAATTTGACTCCGGCAGAAGTGCCGACCTTTGTACCTAACAAATACATAGCCTCTGTGGATATGTTGAAAAGCCATGACGAGTATATCATTACGGACATGAGTGCCTCCTTGAAGGTTGAATGGGAAGCTTTGCAGGCTGAGTTACCGAATTTTGAGAAATTTACGTTGGAGATGGATCGTAAAGACGGTTACGAGGGGTCGTTCCGGGTGACGGCTATCAATAGTGGTGACGGAAAATCCAAAAGCCATAATTATGACTTTGGAGCCTTTACCTTGTTGAATAATACGGTGAATCAAGTACGGTTTGATAATAGCAAGAAGAGTCATTCTACTTCTTCCGGTTTCACAGATAAAGCGTTATATGATGCTGGTGAGAATGCTCGTGTGGGAGCAATATATAATGCTTTCTTTGATAGTAAAGGTTTCACGGTGATTCGGGATTCGGAAGAGATCTTCTGGATTAGGAGTATTCAGAATCCGGAAGTTTGGATGAAACTGGAAGCTGATTAAAATAGAGCTGTGTGTCGTCCTATGAAGGATTAGTTGTTTTTTTGACAGCCGGGATTTCGGTGGGTCTCGGCTGTATTTCGCTTATAAAAAGAATTAAGATGAAAACATTAAAGATATGGGTGTTGTGCCTGTTGTTGGGTACAGTGTGGGACGTGTGTTTGGCACGAGATTTAAAACAAAATAAAGATACAACGACAAAAGTGGCGTCTGTGGATGGCCCCTATGTGTTGTACGATGAAACCGGACGAATGAGGGTGATTCATGTTGATGAACACGGAGTATTACAAGATCGTGTTTACGATGAGGTTC
This sequence comes from Butyricimonas sp. BSD2780061689_150309_C8, assembly GCF_015560935.1. NCBI lineage: Bacteria > Pseudomonadati > Bacteroidota > Bacteroidia > Bacteroidales > Odoribacteraceae > Butyricimonas > Butyricimonas sp. BSD2780061689_150309_C8. Next base: position 1,447 of record NZ_JADMSV010000005.1, on the reverse strand, counting down.
CGGAAGGTTTTAAACTAAACGTGGTTTCGCAGAAAGGTGGCCATCGTTTTCAGGTGAAACTACATCCCGTGGAGCGTCCACTTTGGAAGTCCGGGCAGCGGGAGAAAACATTGATTATTTCTGATCCTCACGGGGACTTGGAGAGTTTCGTTTCCGTGTTGCGCAACAATGGTGTGATCGGAAAGAATTATAAATGGAAGTTCGGTAAGAATCAGGTGATTGTTATCGGTGATGTCTTTGACCGGGGAAAGGACGTGTTGCCCATTTTCTGGTTGATGTACAAGTTGGAACAGGAGGCGAAGGATGCAGGAGGGGTGATGACTTTTATGTTAGGGAATCACGAGGAAATGGTGTTGCGGGGTAACTTAAAATATACCCGGAGCAAGTATAAGGATTTAGCAATATCACTTGGGATGGAATATGCCGACTTGTGGCATGAGAAGAGCGAGTTGGGGCGTTGGTTGCGTTCTCGTAATCTGATTCAGGTCGTAGGAAAGAATTTGTTCGTCCATGCCGGACTGAGCAAGGAGTTTACCGGAATGGGAAATGCCGTAACAGAAGTAAACGAAGAGATGGCGAGATCTATTTTCTTGCCGAAGAAAGAACGGCAGGAGTTGTCTGCCTTGTCTGATTCCATCTATTGCGATCGGGGACCTTTTTGGTTCCGGGGGATGGTGAAAGATGAGGAGAAATATCGTCCTTCCACACCGGAGGATGTGGAGCGTATTTTGGAACAATACGGTGTAGACCGTATATTCGTGGGACACACGATATTTGATGACGTGACTCCCTTCTTTGAGGGGAAAGTCGTGGCCGTGAACGTGAATAATCAAAAGAACCGGGAGGCAGGTAAAGGCCGGGGAATCTTGATGCAGGGAAATACCCTGTATGTTATATACGATAAGGGTAAGCCTCGTAAATTCTAGCTGTTTTATTTCAATAATGAGGCTGTGTCAAAAGTCATTTTTCAAACTCCCTCCCCCCTTCGGGGTACTCCCTCTATAAACAGAGGGAGAGTTGAAATACTCCCTGTCTTCGGGAAGAGTCACCAGCTCCAATTTAAACAACTACCCCCCACTAACTCCCCCTTACACAGGGGGAGTTGGAATGGGTAGTCTGTAGATACTGGATATGACTTTTTAAACATTTACTTTTGCACTATTCAATAACACGAAAAATCGTGTATCTTTGAAAAAGAAGAGTTGCAGTGCACTAATTTTTGGACTAGTCTTTCAGGACTACAGGCTGAATCAGACTGCAACTCTAACTTTCGGAGAATTTAGCCAGTTAGAATTTTAGGCATTAAGGCCTGTTAAATGTATTAACTACTTCTCCTCTTTGTTTAACTGTAAATGCAAAAGTATGAATTAGGCGCATAGTAAAAAAGCTGTGTATACGGATATAAGTTTGTACCTTTGCAGAAAAGAAAAACAGTAATGGAAAAGAA
>NZ_JADMSV010000059.1:0-2267 GCF_015560935.1 Butyricimonas sp. BSD2780061689_150309_C8 | reverse complement strand
AATGCCGTGATGGGAGTCGGTCAGAAACCGCTAACTCTGCTGGCTCTTTTCAGAGAGCATAACGAGGAGTTTAAGAAGCGTATCGGTGTGGATCGTATAAAGGAGAGTTATGATTCCTACTTACGTTCATATAAGCACCTTTCGGCTTTCGTGCAGGAAAAACGCGGCGTAGAGGATGTACTGCTACGTAGTCTTGACCGTGTGTTCTACGATGACTTTGAACTTTTTCTCAGGACGGACAGGAATTTAAGCCCGAAGAGCGTGCATGAACATCTTTACAGGCTGAAGAAGATGACCATGCGGGCTGTCAGCCAGGGAACAATCCGCCGTGATCCGTATTGTCGCCTTCATCCTGAACTGCCCAAACGGAAAAGTCGTCATCTGAAGCTGGAAGACCTGAAGACACTGCTTACAACACCTGTCGAGAAGCCACAGCTTCAGTTTGTAAGGGATATGTTCATCTTCTCTACTTTTACCGGACTTGCCTATACGGATTTGAAAAAATTGAGGGTAAATGATATTACTCAATCTGAAGACGGTTCATGGTGGATTCATATCCACCGCCAGAAAACAGGAACACTGTCTTCTGTCCGATTGCTGGATATTCCTTTGAAGATAATAGAGAAATATCGGGAACAGAGAAAGGATGACAAGGTTTTCAATCTGTATAGTCGTACGTATTTCATTATGCTCGCCCACCAGTTGGGTGAAGTTTATGGATTTGAACTTACATTTCATAAGGCACGACACAATTTCGGAACCCATATAACCCTTTCATTAGGTGTTCCAATCGAGACAGTCGGCAAAATGATGGGGCACATGCGTATTGAGACCACGCAGCTTTACGCCAAAGTGACTGACAGGAAAGTGGATGAGGACATGAAACGGCTGAAAGCAGCCGGAATGGATCGGATTCCTGGTCTGTATGAAGAAGATGTTATTGTCAAGAAACGAAGAAGGAGATTCGGATACCAATTGTCCGACAACAAAGAAACGACCTTGTAAAGAGGCCGTTTCTTTTACTTTTGCTTCATACCCATCGCTGTTCTTCCCTGCATCTTTTATAAGCGTCATCAAGAACTTTTTGTATGTCTGACTCTTTGTAAAGGGCTTTTCCCTGCACAAGATAGTAAGGTATCACACCAAGGGTCCGGTATTCCTGCAATGTACGCCGGCTTACTTTCAACAGCTTTGAAAGTTCCTCGTCCGTGAGGAAATAATCACCGTGAAATGCGGGCCTTGGAGCCGTCCGTATTGCGTCTATCATGCGCTCCATGTTTTCCAGCCCTTTGAAAATAGTATCAATCCGCTGGTCTTTTCTGTTTATAAGATCGTAACTCATGGCTTTCTTTTTTGTGGGTGATAACTTGATTCCAACAGGCTTTGTACATCTTCCGGTTTGTAGAAGAACTTGTTCTTGATCCGGGTGAAAGGCAACAGTCCTTTCTCGCGATATACCTGAAGTGTTTTCTTGGATATTCGGAGAACCCCGCATACCTCCTGATTGTCCATCCATTTTTTCAGTCCCGCGTCTTTGGTCTGACTACATAGACCGATGACTTTTTTCTCAATCAGGCTGAGGCGGACAACCAATTCGTCAAAGGTCTGTTTTTCCATACATATAATTTCCATACCGTCATTTTATTAGGATTGAAGACCGAGTTCCTTTTTTATTTTCGCAGGCAGCACCTTTCCCTTTTTGTTCAGGAAGTCCTGGACTTCCGAAGCTTTGTAATAGGTACGTCCGTCAATCATGTAGTATGTGACGAGCTTCTTCTGGCGGTAGCGTGCAAGGGTACGCTTGGTAACACCAAGGAGTTCGCACATATCCTGGTTGTCAAGCAGCTTGTCACCTTCAAGGGCGGCCGTCTGCCTGTTCATACGGTTCAGTCTGTCATCTATCCTGTCAAACCGTTCCATTATCTGGTGGAGCATCATCTGGAATGTCTCCCTGTCTATCTGTATCATAATGAATTCTGTTTTTAGTGTAATAATTCCATTTTTTACACCGTGTTGCGCAACAGGTTTCATTATGATATAGGCCAAAACATGGACCAATGGAGCATATTGCCACATAAAATTATGGCAAGTCGCTGAATAATAGAGAAATAAAAAATCAGCCCCATAAAAACGAGACTGATGGAAGTATTGCAAATGCAAGAGCGTGCAATCTTTTATTGCAATGTTTTGTGGAAAATATAAAGTCACTTGACCCACTATTATAAAAATCACCTGACCCACCTTTATAACCGAAACTGACCCACTTA
>NZ_JADMSV010000058.1:0-2561 GCF_015560935.1 Butyricimonas sp. BSD2780061689_150309_C8 | reverse complement strand
CTTTATACACGTGCATAAAATTCTACAGGTATGCCATTATTATTATTAAATTTTATTCACAAATATAGTGATTTTATCTTTTAGCTTGCAATTTTCTGATAGAGTCCCCGTGTAATTCAATCCGGATAGCCTGGTGAACGATTCTATCCAGGACAGCATCCGCTATCGTCTTTTCCCCGATAATATCGTACCAGTCTTTTACCGGGACTTGCGAGGTTATAAGGGTGGATTTTTTCCCGTGTCGATCTTCCACTATATCCATTAGATTCATTCTTCCCCCGGCATCAAAAGGTTGTATCCCGAAATCATCCAGTACCAGCAAGTCCGCCCGTTCAATCTTTTTAAGTTCTTGCAAAATTGTGCCTTTCGCCTTGGCCATTTTTAACTGGCCCATTAACCTGGCCGTGTTTGCGTAGAGCACTTTCATGCCTTTCTGGCAAGCTCTATACCCCAGGGCCGTGGCTATGTAACTTTTTCCCGTTCCCGAGCTACCGGTGATGAACAGGTCCCTGGATTCTTTGACGAAAGATAATTCCGCGAGCCTTTCTAGCAGGTTGCGCTCGAGCCCTCGTTCCAGGGAATAATCCACTTCTTCCAGGGATGCCTTGTAACGAAAAGAAGCTTGTTTGATCAGCCTTTCTATCATCCGGTTACAACGGTCATCCCACTCGTTGGAAACCAGCCATGCCACGAACTGGTCGGTTGTCATCGATTCCGTTTTGAAACTCTCCATGCTTGTTTTAAAAGCGTTGTACATGCCCTGGAGGCGCATCTGGCGCATCTTCTCCAGCGTTTCTTGATTCATTTCCATTTTTCTCGTGATGTTTAGTTATAATACTCTTTTCCCCTTATGTTCTCGTGCGCGGGCATCCTCTTTTGCCCGTTATCATCCTCGTTTTCTTCCAGGGGTAATTCATCTTGCCTGTTTTTCAGTATTTCTTCTATAGCAGGGTAATTGTACAAGCCATGGTTGGAAGCCCACCGGCAAGCGTTAACCAGTCTCTTTTGACCCACCCGTGACGCGAAATTCAGTATCCCGCGACAAGACTTGCAAGCTTGTTCCGGGTGGACTTTCGCCTCGATCACGTGACGGATATAATCCTCCACGTCGGGATGCATGGAGGCGGCTTCCGCGATATATTGCCCCGGGTCCCAGTCCACGGGAGCTTTTTGACTGGGGGCAAGGTGAGCCTCGTCGTGGGTGTAGCCATACTGCTTGTATCCCCTTTGATGAACCGCCACTTTCTCGTATTTCAGATAGATTTCCACCTTCTCGCTGTTGTATAAGATGTTAACCTTTTTCCCTATATGGCGATACGGCACGCTGTAGTAATGGTTTTCCAGCCGAACGTAACCGTTTCTTTGCACGGTCGCCACGTGACGTCGTTTGAGTTCGAAACGGATCGGGTTCAACGGTCCCATGCAATCACGCTCTATTTCCTCGTATTGTTCACGGCGGCTATAACTTCGCCCGGTTAACAGGCTATTGTTGTGCAACTCGAGAGCGACACGGATCGCGGCGTTAAGGGATTCCAGGTCGTGAAACACGCGGCCTTCAAGCCGGGTGTAAATACCCCGGTAAACGAGCTTGACCGCCCCTTCCACGAGAGCCTTGTCTCTTGGTTTGCGAACCCTGGCGGGAATGACAACACACCCGTAATGCTCGGCAAAAGCCGCGAAATCCTCGTTCAATTCTGCCTCGTAACGACTCGGCTTGTTCACGGCAGATTTCAAATTGTCAGGGACGATAACGGCCGGGGTACCCCCGTAAAAAAGCAAGGCTGACTCGCAAGCGTGAATCAAGTCTTCCTTGCGCTGGCTCATCACCGCTTCCACGTAAGTTAACTGGCTACACGGGAGGATGGACACGAAAACTTCAACGGGGATCGTTTGACCCGTGTCGCGATCCACGAGCGAGAGTCTGTCCCCGGCGTAATCGATAAACATTTTATCCCCGGCCTTGTGTTCAAGGTGGGCAACCGGGTGAGATAACGCGAGGTAAGCTTGAAAATAAGTACAAAAACGACTCCGGGCATAACCGTCGGGATGATCGGAACGGTATTCTTGGAATAATTGCTGCCGGGTCACACCCTTCTTTTTTAGACGTTTAGCGTAACCGGGGAGAAGAGCTTGTAATTCCTTGTAACGGGCGGGCGGTTCTTCCGAACGTTTGTGTTGCTCTTGGAACAAGTTACAAAGGGAAGAATCATCCAGGGAAAGAACCGATTCAAGTGACAGGCCGCTCTTTTGATAGACCTGCAAATACTTCTTGACCGTGTTACGGGACAGGTTTAACATGCTACTAATACTCCTGGTTCCGCTACCAGAGGCATAACATCGTAATACTTGACGAATTTTGTTCATGCTTATTCGTTTATTGGGCATATATCTGTTTTTTTTTATTTATTTAACAGATAAAGTAGCATTTTGGCACGAGTAAAACAAGTATTTGATCATTTTACGGGGATCATTTTCTCGAGGATTAACCGGGTCAATTTCGAGTGGATTTCAAGGACCAAGTTCTATTGGAAAAGAAGGGCCAAATTAGTGCGGATTTTCCA
>NZ_JADMSV010000057.1:0-2642 GCF_015560935.1 Butyricimonas sp. BSD2780061689_150309_C8 | reverse complement strand
TGGAAAATATAAAGTCACTTGACCCACTATTATAAAAATCACCTGACCCACCTTTATAACCGAAACTGACCCACTTAGATTATAATAAAAATTGACCCTATAGAATTACCACATTTCAGTCTTGTTTTTGTACTTTAAAAAGCATTTTAACCCGGTATTATTAACCGAATAAAAATTTTAAAGAATGAAAATAAGAATCAAGCACATACTGCGGTGCTACCAGTCAGGAATGAGTATCCGTAGTATCAGTTCTTCTCTTCTGATTTCACGTAATACAGTAAAACGGTATATCCGAATATACGAGGATATGGGTATAGAGCTGGAACGCCTGTTGAAAATGGACGAGCATCATCTGCATGAACTTTTCGGTACGGAGACTGACAACGAATCAACAGGATCTGCAGAGTATAAGTATCTTCAAGAACATATACCTGAGTACATTAAACGACTTAAATCCCGTGGAACAACAAGAAGGTCCTTGTATGAGGAGTATCTGAGAAACCGTCCCCAAGGTTACAGTTATTGTTCATTCTGCCTGTATCTCAGACGTGAAAGGGAGGTAAAAATACCGGTTGGACGCATAGATCATATAGCCGGTGATCAGATGTATGTGGATTTTGCCGGTGACAAACTTTATATTTCAGACAGGAATACGGGTGATAAGGTTCCCGTAGAAGTCTTTGCAGCGATACTTCCATGCAGTCAGATTACTTATTACGAGGCTGTACCATCGCAAAAGAAAGAATATCTTATCCAGGCATGTGAAAATGCTTTCCATTATTTTGGAGGTGTACCCAATGCCATAGTTCCCGACAACCTCAAATCTGCCGTAACAAAGCCCGGTGGAATAGAGCCTGTAATAAATGATGACTTTGCAGCATTTGCAGACCATTACGGCTGTGTTGTCTTTCCGGCAAGAGTGCGCAAACCCAAAGACAAGGCTTTGGTTGAAAATGCTGTAAGACTGCTTTACAGGGAGGTCTATTCAAAGATGACAGGATTGAAATTCAATGATATTGAAGCCTTGAACATAGAAATAATGAAACATACTGACGCATTGAACAGCCGAAAGATGTACAACCGCAGCTACAGCCGTAGGGAGCGTTTCCTCGAGGTCGAGAAAGACAGGCTACATATATTGCCGGCAACAAGATTTATATCAAAAAACCGGAAAACGGCAACTGTCATGAAAAACAGTTATGTATCGCTTAACAATCACTATTACAGTGTTCCTAAAGAGTATATAGGCGATGCTGTAGAACTACTGTATGATGGGGACACAGTGGAGATATATCATAAATTCAGACACATAACGACACATCGCAGGGATGATACACCTTTCACTTATTCAGAAAAACCTTCTCATAAACTTCCCGGAGTACTACATGAATACAGAATCAGAATGGATGATATATACCGCAAGGCACGTGAAATAGACACGGTAGTGGAAGAGTATATAAAGTTGGTGGCTGTTGCCAAAAAATATCCTGTTCAGGCTATACGTTCAGCTGATGGTATATTATGTCTTGCGGAACGTTTCGGACACGACAGAGTGGTTCTTGCATGCCGGATAGCAATGGAATCCTGCATGTTCGGGTTCAACGAACTTGAAAGCCTTCTGGTAAACAGGGAAGATGAAAAGTATCATATACAAATGGAAGGGCTTGCTCCTGAACTTACCCCTAAACACAGAAATCTCAGAGGTAAGGATTATTTTAACTCTAAAAACATAGATAAAAATGACAAGTAATAATAAAACAAACAGAACTGTCGGAAAAAATATGGACAGAATAATGGAGTTACTCTCCAAATTACGTTTTTACGGTATGCTTGAAACATACAGAAATGACTGCAGGACAACATCCTCTGATGGTATGACAAACGATGAGTTCCTGAAATGGCTTCTTGAAAGCGAGTATGATTACAGACGCAATGTAAGCATTGAACGACTGATAAGATCTGCAAACTTCAGATATAAGGCATATATGGAAAAAATAGACTATACAATAAAACGGAACCTTGACCGGAACCAGCTCGAGAGACTTGCTTCTCTTGATTTTATAAGAGACGGACAGAATATTTTTATCACAGGAAGCTCCGGAACAGGTAAAAGCTATATAGCTTCAGCAATAGGATATGAAGCATGCAAAAATGGAGTCAGAACTTTATACTCCAATGCGTCAAAGCTTATGGGACAGCTTAAAATGGCCAAAAACAAGGGAACTATAGAATCTGAGATGAAAAAAATTGAAAAGTGTTCACTGCTTATTCTTGACGATCTGTTTCTTATAGGACTGGATGCCAGAGAAAGGTCAATACTTATGGAAATAATAGAAGACAGACACGGACTAAAATCAATCATAATAACGTCACAACTTCCATTCGAAAGCTGGTATGATGCAATTGGAGATCCTACGGTAGCTGATGCAATCCTGGACAGAATCGTACATACTGCACACAAAATTGAGCTAACGGGTGATTCTGTAAGAAAGATTAATGCTAAAAAGAAGTAGTATCTGCTATAAAGAATTATAATTGAAACTGACCCGGGTTAAAATGCATTTTTCTCTACTTAATTCTAATATTTTTTTGATGGGTCAATTTAGAGTATAATAGTGGGTCAAGTGACTTTATATTTTCCA
>NZ_JADMSV010000056.1:0-3159 GCF_015560935.1 Butyricimonas sp. BSD2780061689_150309_C8 | reverse complement strand
AACCGGGTCAATTTCGAGTGGATTTCAAGGACCAAGTTCTATTGGAAAAGAAGGGCCAAATTAGTGCGGATTTTCCAACTTGCTGCCATTATTTGGTATTTGCGCATCTATCAGGGCGGTAAGTATTGCACGTTCCCCCATGCCATAGAACTGCTGAACAAGAAATACGCCGATGTGTTCACGATTTTACGCAGCTATCCCGAACTGGAAAATTATCTTTCCCCGTTCGTGGACGCTTGGGAATCTGATGCCCAAGAGCAGTTGCAGGGGCAGATAGCCAGTGCGAAAATCCCGCTTTCAAGGATGATTTCACCCGCCCTTTATTGGGTAATGACAGGTGATGATTTTTCACTGGACATCAATAACCCAAAAGAGCCTAAAATACTGGTTGTCGGCAACAACCCCGACCGTCAGAACATCTATTCGGCGGCACTGGGGCTGTATAATTCCCGTATCGTGAAGCTGATAAACAAGAAAGGTCAGCTTAAAAGTTCGGTGATAATAGATGAACTACCGACTATATATTTTCGGGGGCTTGACAATCTGATTGCGACCGCCCGGAGCAATAAAGTGGCTGTTTTGCTGGGCTTTCTGGATTACAGCCAGCTTACCCGTGACTATGGCGACAAGGAAAGTCGTGTTATACAAAATACTGTGGGTAACGTGTTTAGCGGTCAGGTAGTCGGTGAAACGGCAAAAATACTGTCGGAGCGTTTCGGAAAGGTATTGCAGAAACGACAAAGCATGACGATTAACCAACGGGAGAAGTCCACTTCGATAAGTACCCAAATGGACAGCCTGATACCCGCCAGCAAAATATCCAACCTCACACAAGGCATGTTCGTGGGTGCGGTGGCGGACAACTTCGATGAACGGATAGAGCAGAAAATTTTCCACTGTGAAATCGTGGTGGACAATGAAAAGGTGAAGCGGGAAACCGCCCGATACGTGAAGTTGCCGCAGATTATCGACTTTATGGACAAGGACGGCAACGACCGGATGCAGGAGGAAATACAAGCCAACTACGACCGCATCCGTCAGGAAGTCCGGCAGATTGTCGAGGACGAGATAACCCGGATTAAAAACGACCCGGAGTTATGCCACCTGATAAGGGAAGAAGAATAACTGATATTCTTTCCTGACCCACAGTATTTTTACTAATTTTGCAACCAAAGAAAAGAGTATGAACGAAAACCAAAATATAGAATGGAAAGAAAGCTGGCGTGACGAGTATCTGAAATGGATATGCGGTTTTGCCAACGCCACAGGTGGCAAGATATATATAGGTATGAATGACAACGGTAAGGTGGTCGGCGTTGCCGATGCAGACAAACTGCTGGAGGACATACCGAACAAAGTGCGTGACGTGCTGGGTATCATCGTGGATGTGAACCTGCTGGAAGAAAACGGGCTGAAATATATCGAGATTGACGTACCGCCTTATTCAAACCCTATCAATTATAAAGGTCAGTACCATTACCGTAGCGGCAGCACGAAACAGGAGTTGAAAGGTGCGGCATTGAACCGCTTTATCCTGCAACGCACTGGCAGGCATTGGGATGAATTTCCCGTAGAGTGGGCAGGCATAGAGGAACTTTCCACCAGCGCATTAGACCGTTTCCGCAAGGAAGCTGCAAGAAGCGGACGTGTGGACGAGGGGGTTTTGAAAGATACAGTCGGAAACTTGTTGCACGATTTGCGGTTGATAGATGCCCAAACCAAATGTCCGACCCGTGCCGCCTTGCTGTTGTTCCACCCCGACCCGGAACGCTTTGTGACCGGGGCATATATCAAGATAGGTTTCTTTCGGGATGATAAAGGTAATTTGGAGTTTCAAGACGAGGTTCACGGCTCTTTAATGGAGCAGGTGGACAAGGCAATGGACTTGATAAAGACCAAATACCTGATTTACCACATTTCATACGAGGGTATATCCCGGCGTGAAACGCCGCAGTTTCCGGTGGAAGCTGTCAGGGAGTCACTGATGAATGCCATAGCCCATAAAGATTACGCCAGTGCCGTACCCATTCAGATTAGCGTGTTCCCCGACCATATCACCTTTTGGAACGCCGGGCAGTTGCCGGAAAGCTGGACGACCGAAAAACTTTTTGAAAGCCACCCGTCCTCTCCCTATAATCCGCTAATCGCCAACGCCTTTTTCAGAAGCGGGGACATTGAAAGCTGGGGACGTGGCTATAAACGCATCTTGGAAGCTGTCAGCGCATACAAGTTGTTGCCGCCCAAACTTGAAATGTTAAGCGGTCTGATGATTACTTATTATACCGATATACGTTCGCAACTATTGGCGCAGCGGGTGGATGAAAGGTATATTTCAGTTGTCGAGTATGCAGCCAAGAACGGACGTGTCACGAACTCGGACGTACAGAATATTTTGGGGGTAAGCAAGCCGACAGCATCCCGCATACTCCAGCAAATGAATGACTGGCTGGAAATGCAGGGTAAAGTGGGTAAAGGAACTTATTATACACCTAAATGGCTCACTAACGTATCAAGAATATAACGCCAATACTTATAATGTGTTGATTATAAGCCATAAACAATATATTCAAATGGCTCACAAATGGCTCATCTAAAGAGAGTGATTAATTTCGCTCTCTTTTTTTATGCCCTTTTCCAATTCTGCAACCATTAATTGCAGTAATTCATCCTACCCGGACAAATCAGGACAGCGCAGGACAAATACGGACACTCCTTTCCGCCTATCCCAATATAGTATATTTAGTGGCTACCTTTGGGTGGGACTATTCCCGTAACCACTAAAATTCCAATTATTTATGGCAAACAGAATGACCCCGCCCGCAGAGGGGCAGGAAAAAGACGTGCTGCTGGTCTTGGATAAACAGCAGGGTAAGGTGAGTGCCGTTAAGGGCATTGACAAGGACGGCAATTTGCAGACCGTACCGCCCACCGCCGCACACGGCGGTGAGTTCATGCAGGTGGACAAGAACAGCGATGTGTTTAGCAACTTCCTTTCCAACTGGAAATTCCAATGTAATTGACCCCTAGAATCCAACTTAAATTGCCCCCCTTTAAATTTTCCCCAGAAATAGCCAGATCATCCCTTTATACACGTGCATAAAATTCTACAGGTATGCCATTATTATTATTAAATTTTATTCACAAATATAGTGATTTTAT
>NZ_JADMSV010000055.1:0-3439 GCF_015560935.1 Butyricimonas sp. BSD2780061689_150309_C8 | reverse complement strand
CTTGTGCCTTGTCGATCGTTTTCGTCGGCTTTACTTACAAGGAGGAACAATACCTGGTGCAAAATAGAAAATAATGATGCCTTATTGAGGTGAAGAAATAGAATTATTCTGATCAACAATAAAAAATAAATTGTATGAATACAAAACATTTGACGAAAGGAATAGTGGTTATATTGTTGCTATTCATTACGTCCTCGATTTACGCGCAGACTTACCGGGAGATCAAGGGGTGGTCAAAGGAAATTAATGAGAGAATTGAAACATTCTTGAATACGACTTTGACCATGAATATTCGTAAAGTAGCGGTATTCGACGGGGATGGAACTGTGATCGGGCAAGCACCGCACTATTTGGCGGATGAAGCTTTATATCGTTATGCGGATAAATATTATAAGGGCAAAAATGATAAAGTTTCCAAGGAAAAAATGGCTATTTTGAATCGGATGGTAAAAGACGGTAATAACGTGGGGAAAGTTTATGTCGAAGATCGTGCCCACTTTTTGGCGGGAATGACTCCGGAGGAAGTGGCAAAGTTGGGGTATGATTGCTATGTGGAGTCATATCAAGGAAAGTTTTACCCGGAAATGAAACAGCTTATAGCTAATTTGAAAGAGTATGGATTTGAGGTTTGGATATTGACAGCTTCTCCCGAGTTTTTATATCAAAAATTTTTATCAGAGGAATTGGGAATCCCTGAAGTAAATATTCTCGGGATGAAGTCTGTCGTGGTAGATGGGGTGTTGACAAATGAGATCGTGTTACCGATTCCGCAAGATGATGGGAAAGCGAATGTTATCCCGACTTTCATTAAAACTCGTCCACTTGTAGTAGGGGGGAATAGCCGGGGAGACATGGATATGCTAAACCAGTCTTGTGGTTTGAAGATTGTGGTAAACCCGGATGATAAAACTGTCCGAGGGCCGGAAGATGGTCCAATGCATGGTCTAACGGTGAAAGAGTACTGGGAAAAAGAAGGAGCCGTTATTGTTCGGTGCAATGATGTCCGAGATCCGAAAGTGCGTTTCCATACTTCGGAGTGGGGAATCAGAGAAAATGTGATTAATCCTAAAGAATAATTCTGTGAAGAATTATCCCGCATAGTTACAATAAACTTAATTTATGTCATTATGAAAAAAAACTATTTATTAAATGTATTGGTGTTATGTTGTGCCCTTTTTGTATGTACAATTGCCCGGGCCGAGTCTGATAAAGACGAACCTTCTAACACGAAAAGCGAGGTCGCACAAGCCAATAACGACGACCTTACAAAACAAGTAAATAAACTTCTTTCGATATTGCCTAAATTCTCTGGTTATATTCAAACCGGTTATAACTGGGGGGACAAGAATGGGGATAACAGATCATCATTCCAATTGAAACGTATGCGTTTGATCATTGATAAAAAAGTTTCAAAAACCTTTGATTTTCGTGCCCAGTTGGAGTGTTTCTCCGGATCGGTTGATAATTCTGCCTACAAGAAAAAAGTGATCACGGTAATGGACGCTTTTGTTAACGCTCATATCACTGATGCTTTGCATTTCCGTGCAGGTCAATACTATTTGCCGCTTGGTTTCGAGAATTATGATATTTCCCCGTCTACTTTAGAGACCGTGGATTTCTCGAACATCTGTTACCGTATGGTGTGTCGTAATGCGATCTCTTCTGCAGATCTTATTGATTATGGTCGTGATCTTGGAGTGATGGCTTATGGAGACCTTTTCAAAAGCAGAGATCAAAAATTTAGCTATCTGAGTTATCAGTTATCATTGACGAACGGTTATCTCCCGACATTGAACGATGACAATAAATCGAAAGATTTTGTGGGTCGTATCACAATCCGTCCGGTAGAGAAATTGCGTATCATCGGTTGTTACAATTGGGGAGAATATAAAGGTTTGAACGAAAATGGAGATGCGAAGGATTATCTTCCGATGAATCGTTTTATCACCGGTGCTTGGTATTATGATCCGAATGGTCTTGACGTTCGTGCAGAATACGGCCATATTCAAAGTGATGATGCTAACGTGAAAGAAGATGGTTTTTATGTGCTTGCGGCGTATAAAATTGGTAAGTTCTTACCGGTTGTACGTTATGATATGTACCGTGACAAAGCAGCCAAGACTTCTGCAAACAACAAGGATAACTTCCTTTTAGGTTGTACCTATGAAATAATCAAGGATGTTAAGTTCCAGGTAAATTATACCATTTCGGCTTATCCTGATAAGGTAAAAGATGCTGGAACAAGAACCGGTACGGGTAATAGCTTGCAAATCATGTGTCTTCTTAAATTCTAATAATACTCAATCTTTTTACCAACAAATTAAATTATTGGATTATGAATAAATTATTTTTCGCTCTGGCATTACTTTTTGTAGGAATGTCTGCAAGTGCCCAACATCTGGGAACTGAGTATCGATTGAAAAGAGTTATTCCCGTGGCAGGACGTCAAGGAATTGCTATCGACAGTAACTATTATTATGTTTCCGACACCAAAGTTCTTTATAAGTATGATAAGCAAGGTAATCTTGTCATGAAGAACGATCAACCGTTCCAGAATCCTAAAATTGCTAACCACTTTGGTGATATTGACGTGTACAATGGAGAGATCTATTGCGGTATTGAGAAATTTGAATACGGACGTGGTTACAATATTGCCGTGTCAATTTATGACGCAGAGACTTTAAAATGGAAACGTGATCTTCCTTGGTCTCCTGAATCAGGACAGGTAGAGGTGTCTGGGCTTGCTGTTGATCGTGAGAAAAATATGGTTTGGATGTCTGACTGGGTGGATAGTCGTTACGTGTATTGCTATAGTCTTGAAACAGGACAATACTACACGAAAATGCAATGTCGTCCGACTCCCTACTGGTGCCAAGGAATCTTTATCGCTGACGGGAAAATGCTTTTCACTTCAGATGATGGAGAATCTTTATATAATATTCCTGATAATATTTATGTTGCTGACATTACGGAAGTGCATTTCACCGGTTTGCAGGAAGGAACTGAAGTGGTTAAAGATACTCCGTTCAGTGTGAAACTTGACAAAAACGGAAAGCCTGTAATGCGTAAAGGTAAAATTGCTGCAGGGGCAAAAGCCGGAAGAGTTGAATTGTTTCGTGAGATGAGTGATTTCCGTCGTTCTGGAGAGATTGAAGGTCTTTCAATTGACCCGGTAAATGATGATTTGGTTGTTTTAAATAATCGTGGTACATTAATCGTTCTTGGTATGTCACAAGGTCCGTTCAAGGAAGAAGGGTATACCGGAGAAATTCATGAACTTTATATCTACGAGAAAGTAAAATAATTTTTAGCGAAGGAATTTGAGTTAGAAATAGACGATCCCCGAAGGTTTTATAAAAAACGGCGCATAGTAAAAAAGCTGTGTTTAGGCATAAAGGTTGCATAGGCGGAAGATGAAGAATTTGGTATCGTTGACCCC
>NZ_JADMSV010000054.1:0-4081 GCF_015560935.1 Butyricimonas sp. BSD2780061689_150309_C8 | reverse complement strand
TTTCAATTAAGGTAATTAATCATTCTGGAATTCAAATCGTTATAAAGAATTTACCAACTATTTTTGGCCACATGGCCTTTTCAAATTATCTCCGCTTTTAGCGTGTCCGAGCATTCTGAGAGAAGAGTGGCAATGGTTTTGTGACTGACCGGATGAATGAAGGCCGGCATGATTTCGTTCAGGGGGGCAAGTACGAAATTACGTTGTGCTAGTCTGGGATGAGGAACTGTCAGGCGAGGCGTGTTGATGATTTGGGAATCACAGAAAAGAATGTCTATATCCATGGTTCGGGAACAGAACTGAGTACCGGAGCGAACTCGTCCGAGTTTTTGTTCTGTGGCCTGACATTTATCCAAAACTTCTTCCGGGAGTAGATTTGTTTCGTAAGTAACAATTTGATTATAAAAAGAATCAGATGATTCGAATCCCCACGGGGCGGTTTCGTAAAGGGAAGAACAGCGTTCGATCTTCCCTATGCTTGACATTTCCGTTATGGCCTCATCAATCAAGGCTTTCCGGTCCCCTTGATTTCCCCCGAAGATTAAAGTTACCAACATACGGGTAATCTATAATTAGTTGTGTTTTTTGTAAAATTGTTTCTTGTTGTTTTTCTGTTGCTTGTTGTTATTCGTGGGCTTGGTATTTTTCTTCTGCAACAAGTCTTTCGAGTGAGAAAGGATCATTCCTTCTGGCATTTCGATATTGCCACCGTATAATGTATTGATGTCGTTGTAGATTTGATCGTCTTCCACGGAGTCTTTATTCCACGTAAGGAATGATTTTTTCATGTGGTTGGCGGTTAACACCGTGAGTACTCTTTTGATTTCGGGGTCTTCTGTTTCTTTGATTTTCTCGATTAGTTTCTCGGTGAGAAGACCATAGTGTTTGTATTTGATCCGGTGATTGTTATACGGTAACTTTTCCGGTTTTTCTTCCAGAATATCTTTTTCCGGGAGTGGGTAGGGAGAATCAATGTCCAACGTGAAGTTTGACATGATCATCAGGTGATCCCACAATTTATGACGGAAATCCGGAACGTCCCGAAGGTGTGGGTAAAGATTTCCCATCACGCTGATTACTGTTTTGGCTGCACGGGTACGCTCGTCTCTGTCTGTTATTGTTGCCAGGTGGTCAACCATCATTTGAATATTCCTTCCATATTCGGGAAGAATAAGTTTTTTTCTTTGGCTATTATAGTCCATTACAGGATAATTTTGATCTTAAAAATTTTTTATTTTATGGGAAAACGCCGGAAAATCACATTAAAATACCGGAATAATCAATCCCTCGCATCTATTAGAAATTAGAATATGTTGCAAATATAATATTTTTTGTTTATAAGTCATTAATTTGTATGCCCTTGCACGTAAAGTTTTGCAAACTTTAACAATAAAACCTTTTGACCGTGCTTTGGGAACATCACTTTTGCCTTTTTATTTACTCCCAAACCATCTATGGAAATTACCTTTCCCGGGCCAAAATTGGGGTGAAAGATTACCATGTCGGGAATAATCTGTTCCCCGTTGATGGGTACCAGTTTCGAGGTGTCAATGTCCGGCACTTCAACCTTGGGTTGAAGGGTAATGTTAGGACGTGCCACTTTTTCCTGTATTCCGGGACCGTGTAACGAGCGTCCCATGGAGGGACGGGCCGGGGTGAAAAATCCATCCAAGTAGTGCGGGTCGATTTCCGCGATAAACCGGGAGGGTTGCGGATAGACCACGTTACCATTTTTGTACCGGGAAGTGGAATAGGTCATGATCACTCTTTTCTCTGCACGGGTCAGTGCCACGTAAAACAACCTTCTCTCTTCTTCCAAAGCGGAAGGGGAATAGGCACTTTGCTGGGCGGGGAAAAGTTCTTCTTCCATGCCCACGATAAAGACGTTTTCAAACTCCAGTCCCTTGGCGGAGTGGATAGTCATTAGAGTCACCTTATTATTGTCTTCCGGTTTCTCGCTATCCTGATCGGTTAACAGGGCAACCCCTTCCAGAAATGCAGGGAGTTTGTCATCCCGCCCTTCCTTGTAAGCGGTTTCACAGAAATCTTTGACAGCATTCAGTAACTCCTGTATGTTTTCTCGGCGGGACACCCCTTCCGGTGTGTCATCGGAAGAAAGGTCTTCTATGATACCGGATGCTTTGGCCACTCGATAAGTTGTTTCGTATGCATTCTCTTCTTTGGCAATCTCGGTGAATCCCTCGATTAGTTGCCTAAAATGAGTTAGTTTGGCTGCAGTCATGGCAGAAACCATACCCGGAACTTTGTTCAAATTACAAAGTAACGTCCAGATGCTCACGTTGTATTTTTGTGCCACTTCTTTCAGCTTGTCGATCGTGGTGTCCCCGATGCCTCGCCGCGGATAGTTGATGATTCGTTTTAAGGCTTCCTCGTCATTCTGGTTGATTGTCAGTCGCAGGTAGGCTATCAGGTCTTTGATCTCCTTGCGTTGGTAGAATGAAAGTCCACCGTATATTTTATAAGGTATATTTCTTTTTCGTAAGGCCTCTTCCATGATACGGGACTGGGCGTTCGTCCGGTACAGAATAGCGAAATTGTTGAACTCCGCTTGTTCGTTCTGAGAGATACGGAATATCTCCTGTGCCACTTGGAAACCTTCTTCCTTGTCGGATAAGGCTTTCATCACCCGGATTTTATCTCCTTCCTCGTTCTGGGAGAATGTTTTTTTCGGAATTTGTTCCTTGTTCCGGCTGATGATGCTATTTGCCGCGTCAACGATGGTGGTCGTGGAACGGTAATTTTGTTCCAACTTGCACAACTTGTAGCCCGGGTAATCATTTCGGAAATTCAAGATGTTTTCGATACGGGCTCCCCGGAATGAATAAATACTTTGTGCGTCATCACCTACCACGCAGATGTTTTTATGCTGTTCTGCCAGTCTTTTGATAATGAGGTACTGCGAATAGTTCGTATCCTGGTACTCGTCCACGAGTATGTAGTCGAACTTCTTCTGGTATTTTTCCAGTATCTCCGGAAAATCTCGGAAGAGAATATTCGTTTGCAATAGGAGGTCGTCGAAATCCATGACGTCGCTTTGCTTGCAACGGGCTTGGTAATACTTGTATATTTCCGAGATCATGGGTTTCTTGGCCGCTTGGTCGGCAGAAGTGATCTTTGCCGATTGGGCGTATGCCTGTGCCACGACGAGGTTGTTCTTGGCCATGGAGATGCGTCCCAGCACGTCGTTGGGTTTATACACCTTGTCGTCCAGTTTCAGGTCCTTGACAATAGACTTGATCAGGTTTTTCGAATCCTGTGAATCATATATCGTGAAATTGGACGTGTACCCGAGATGCTCGGCCTCAACCCGTAGAATTTTGGAGAAAATAGAGTGGAAGGTTCCCATCCATAAGTTGGCAGCGTTACCTTGTCCCACGAGGGTGGCAATACGTTTCTGCATCTCCCGTGCGGCTTTGTTGGTAAACGTCAGTGCGAGAATACGGTAAGCGGGTACTCCCTTGCTCAACAGGTTCGCGATACGATATGTCAATACCCTTGTTTTACCCGATCCTGCTCCGGCAATCACAAGCGTGGGCCCATCCGTGTTCACGACGGCCTCTCGTTGGTTCTCGTTCAATTCGTTAATAAAATCCACGATAAATAAATTCAGAAAAACATTTAACCTTGAACATGCAAAGTTACTACAAAAAAGTGAAATGCGGAAAGATATAGTGATAGAATTGAGTTACAAGGGTTTTAGTTAAAGTGGCGATAATTCGTGAAGCCATTACAATCCTTGCCGAAGCCAAATCTTGACGCCGCAACGTTACTTGTTCGTAACCATGTCCGAAAATGCGACAAACGGGTACGAATGGCGAAACAAGACACTATGTTATAGTGAGTTACCCACAACTCACGTAACAAATACGGTTACGGAAAAAAGATTGCGCCGTTCCTCCCCGTTTTGCGTACCGACACCGGACTCTTCACCAACTAATTTTGAAATCCAAAAATTAAGAACGATGAAGAGTACATTTTCAGTAATCTACTACCTCAAAAGAGCTTGACACCAAATTATGTGCTGACGTTGAGTAATTTACATTAATGTTACGCTCTGTCG
>NZ_JADMSV010000053.1:3202-4642 GCF_015560935.1 Butyricimonas sp. BSD2780061689_150309_C8 | reverse complement strand
GGCGACCGGCGCACGGGTGAGTAACACGTGTGCAACCAACCCCGTACCGGGAGATAACCCGCGGAAACGTGGACTAACATCCCATAAGACTCTAGGGCCGCATGGCTCTGGATTTAAAATTCCGGTGGTACGGGACGGGCACGCGCGACATTAGGTAGTTGGCGGGGTAACGGCCCACCAAGCCGACGATGTCTAGGGGTTCTGAGAGGAAGGTCCCCCACACTGGAACTGAGACACGGTCCAGACTCCTACGGGAGGCAGCAGTGAGGAATATTGGTCAATGGGCGAGAGCCTGAACCAGCCAAGTCGCGTGAGGGATGAATGGTCTATGGCCTGTAAACCTCTTTTGCCAGGGAAGAATAAAAGGTACGTGTACCTTCTTGCCAGTACCTGACGAATAAGCATCGGCTAACTCCGTGCCAGCAGCCGCGGTAATACGGGGGATGCGAGCGTTATCCGGATTTATTGGGTTTAAAGGGCGCGTAGGCGGGACGCCAAGTCAGCGGTAAAAGACTGCAGCTAAACTGTAGCACGCCGTTGAAACTGGCGACCTGGAGACGAGACGAGGGAGGCGGAACAAGTGAAGTAGCGGTGAAATGCTTAGATATCACTTGGAACCCCGATAGCGAAGGCAGCTTCCCAGGCTCGCTCTGACGCTGATGCGCGAGAGCGTGGGTAGCGAACAGGATTAGATACCCTGGTAGTCCACGCCGTAAACGATGCTCACTGGATCTTGGCGATACACTGCCAGGGTTCAAGCGAAAGTATTAAGTGAGCCACCTGGGGAGTACGTCGGCAACGATGAAACTCAAAGGAATTGACGGGGGCCCGCACAAGCGGAGGAACATGTGGTTTAATTCGATGATACGCGAGGAACCTTACCCGGGTTTAAATGTAGATTGCATGAGGTGGAAACACTTCTTCCCTTCGGGGCTATTTACAAGGTGCTGCATGGTTGTCGTCAGCTCGTGCCGTGAGGTGTCGGGTTAAGTCCCATAACGAGCGCAACCCCTATCGCCAGTTGCCAGCGGCTGAGGCCGGGCACTCTGTCGAGACTGCCACCGTAAGGTGCGAGGAAGGCGGGGATGACGTCAAATCAGCACGGCCCTTACACCCGGGGCGACACACGTGTTACAATGGCCGGTACAGAGGGCAGCCACGGGGTGACCCGGAGCGAATCTCTAAAGCCGGTCGTAGTTCGGACTGGAGTCTGCAACCCGACTCCACGAAGTTGGATTCGCTAGTAATCGCGCATCAGCCATGGCGCGGTGAATACGTTCCCGGGCCTTGTACACACCGCCCGTCAAGCCATGGAAGCCGGGAGTACCTGAAGATCGTGACCGCGAGGAACGGGCTAGGGTAATACCGGTAACTGGGGCTAAGTCGTAACAAGGTAGCCGTACCGGAAGGTGCGGCTGGAACACCTCCTTTCTGGAGACG
>NZ_JADMSV010000053.1:0-3041 GCF_015560935.1 Butyricimonas sp. BSD2780061689_150309_C8 | reverse complement strand
TATAAAGTTCTTTGACATGCTGGAACGTTAATGGATCATTTGATCCACGAAGTAACAATGTAGTAGAATAACACAGAGCCGTCCCTGTAGTGATACACGGGACAAGGTAAAATTATTTAAAAACACGACGCTAACGAACGTGAACAACCAAGGGCGCGCGGTGGATGCCTAGGCTCTCGGAGGCGATGAAGGACGCGATAAGCCGCGATAGGCCACGGCGAGGTGCAAGTAACCCTTGACCCGTGGATTTCCGAATGGGGCAACCCGGCCGTCTAGATGACGGTCATGCATTAATGCAAGCGAACGCGGGGAACTGAAACATCTCATTACCCGCAGGAGAAGAAAACAACATGTGATTCCCCCAGTAGTGGCGAGCGAACGGGGAAGAGCCCAAACCGTTGCCGTTTCGGCGACAGCGGGGTCATGGGACCGCGACATTCGACGTGAGACGAAGTGCAATTACCTGGAAAGGTAAGCCGTGGAGGGTGACAGCCCCGTGCACGACACCTCTCACGAAGATAGCGGTATCCCGAGTAGGGCGGGACACGAGAAATCCTGCCTGAATTCGCCAGGACCTCCTGGCAAGGCTAAATACTCCCGAGAGACCGATAGTGAACCAGTACCGCGAGGGAAAGGTGAAAAGTACCCCGAGCAGGGGGGTGAAATAGACCCTGAACCCGCGCGCCTACAAGCGGTCGGAGCCGAGTAATTCGGTGACGGCGTGCCTTTTGCATAATGAGCCTACGAGTTAGTCGTCACCAGCGAGGTTAAGGGCTTCAGGCCCGTTAGCCGAAGTGAAAGCGAGCCTTAACAGGGCGTCGAGTTGGTGGCGCTAGACGCGAAACCTTGTGATCTACCCACGAGCAGGTTGAAGTCGCGGTAACACGTGATGGAGGACCGAACCGGTAAACGTTGAAAAGTTTTCGGATGACTCGCGGGTAGGGGTGAAAGGCCAATCAAACTGGGAAATAGCTCGTACTCTCCGAAATGCATTTCGGTGCAGCCTGTGATGTTCTGTTCCAGAGGTAGAGCTACTGGTTGGACGCGAGGGCTTCACCGCCTATCAAATCCGGATAAACTCCGAATGCTGGAACACGAAATCATGGAGTGAGCCCGCGGGTGCTAAGGTCCGCGGACGAGAGGGAAAGAACCCGGACCACCGGCTAAGGTCCCGGATGGACAGTTAAGTTGATCAAACGAGGTGGGATCGCTGAGACAGCTAGGATGTTGGCTTGGAAGCAGCCATTCATTTAAAGAGTGCGTAACAGCTCACTAGTCGAGCGATCCCGCGTGGATAATACACGGGCATCAAACTGTCAACCGAAGCCGTGGGGTTAGTTAATGACTAACCGGTAGGAGAGCATTCCTGCCAGCTTAGAAGGTCACCCGCGAGAGTGACTGGAGCGGCATGAAAAGCAAATGTAGGCATAAGTAACGATAATGGGGGCGAGAACCCCCCACGCCGCAAGACCAAGGATTCCCCGGCAATGTCAATCAGCCGGGGGTCAGCCGGCCTCTAAGGCTCACCCGAGGGGGGATGCCGACGAGAAACGGGTTAACATTCCCGTGCTTCTCGTCACCGTGACGCGGTGACGGGGTGATGAATGGACCGCGCGCTGACGGAATAGCGCGTTGAAGGCCGTACCCGATGACGGTGGTAGTCAAGCACGCCACCGGAGGCGAGAGCCGATAGTACCACGAGACTCCGGTCGAGTGGATAGCGTCCAGGCAATTTACCCCCTAGAAAACCCGCTAAACTTCAAGTGACGAGGAACCGTACTGTAAACGGACACACGTGGTCGGGTAGAACATACCAAGGCGCTCGAGTGATTCATGGTCAAGGAACTAGGCAAAATAGTCCTGTAACTTCGGGAAAAAGGACGCTCTAGTGATAGAGCCGCAGAGTAATGGCCCAGGCGACTGTTTACCAAAAACACATGGCTATGCCAAATCGAAAGATGACGTATATGGCCTGACACCTGCCCGGTGCCGGAAGGTTAAGAGGAGAGCTCATCCGCGAGGAGAAGGTTTGAATTGAAGCCCCGGTAAACGGCGGCCGTAACTATAACGGTCCTAAGGTAGCGAAATTCCTTGTCGGGTAAGTTCCGACCTGCACGAATGGTGTAACGATCTGGGCACTGTCTCGACCATGAGCTCGGTGAAATTGTAGTTCCGGTGAAGATGCCGGGTACCCGCGACGGGACGGAAAGACCCCGTGAACCTTTACTGCAGCTTCGCGTTGTTCCCGGGCACGGGACGTGTAGGATAGGTCGGAGGCTTTGAAGCGGATTCGCCAGGATTCGTGGAGCCATCGTTGAAATACGACCCTTCTCTTGTCTGGGATCTAACCCATGGTAATGGGGACACCGCGTGGTGGGTAGTTTGACTGGGGTGGTCGCCTCCAAAAGCGTAACGGAGGCTTCCAAAGGTACCCTCGGGTTGGTTGGTAATCAACCGTAGAGTGCAATGGCACAAGGGTGCTTGACCGGGAGACCAACAAGTCGATCGGGTGCGAAAGCAGGGCATAGTGATCCGGTGATCCCGCGTGGAAGGGTCATCGCTCAAAGGATAAAAGGTACTCCGGGGATAACAGGCTGATCGCCCCCAAGAGCTCATATCGACGGGGCGGTTTGGCACCTCGATGTCGGCTCGTCACATCCTGGGGCTGGAGAAGGTCCCAAGGGTTCGGCTGTTCGCCGATTAAAGTGGCACGCGAGCTGGGTTCAGAACGTCGTGAGACAGTTCGGTCCCTATCTGTCGTGGGCGCTGGAGATTCGAGAGGTCCTGACTCTAGTACGAGAGGACCGGGTTGGACGCGCCGCTAGTGAACCTGTTATGACGCCAGTCGTACGGCAGGGTAGCCACGCGCGGACGGGATAAGCGCTGAAAGCATCTAAGCGCGAAGCCTGCCTCGAGATGAGATCTCCTTACAGGGTCGTCGCAGACGACGACGTTGATAGGCCACAGGTGTAAAGCCGGTGACGGCAAAGCCGAGTGGTACTAATCACCCGAAAGTTGACGTTCGGTGGGTGAGATGATTC
>NZ_JADMSV010000052.1:0-5418 GCF_015560935.1 Butyricimonas sp. BSD2780061689_150309_C8 | reverse complement strand
TAAGTGGGTCAGTTTCGGTTATAAAGGTGGGTCAGGTGATTTTTATAATAGTGGGTCAAGTGACTTTATATTTTCCAGGCAACAATCCCGACCGTCAGAATATCTACGGGGCGGCTCTCGGATTGTATAACTCCCGCATCGTGAAGCTCATCAATAAGAAGGGGATGCTGAAGTCGTCGGTCATCATAGACGAGCTGCCGACGATATATTTCAAAGGGTTGGACAATCTTATAGCTACCGCCCGAAGCAACAAGGTTGCCGTGTGTCTGGGATTTCAGGATTTCAGCCAGCTGGTGCGCGACTACGGTGATAAGGAGGCGAAAGTGGTGATGAATACGGTCGGTAACATTTTCTCCGGGCAGGTGGTAGGTGAAACGGCAAAGACACTATCGGAACGATTCGGTAAGGTGTTGCAGAAACGGCAGTCTATCTCCATCAACCGGCAGGATGTTTCCACCTCCATTAACACGCAGATGGACGCGCTTATCCCGCCCAGCAAGATTTCCGGTTTGACGCAGGGAATGTTTGTCGGTTCGGTGTCCGACAACTTCAACGAGCGTATCGAACAGAAGATTTTCCACTGCGAGATTGTGGTGGATGCCGATAAGGTAAAACGGGAGGAAAGTGCCTACAAGAAAATCCCCGTTATTACCGATTTCACTGACGCAGACGGCAACGACCGCATGAAGGAAACGGTGCAGGCAAATTACCGGCGCATCAAGGAGGAGGTGAAGCAGATTGTTCAGGAGGAATTGGAGCGCATCGCGGGCGATGACAACCTGAAGCATCTGTTGCAGCAGAAGTAACCTATTAAAATAAGGGAGGATAGCTAAAATCCTCCCTTATTTTAATATTCCTCCAAAAGTTTATTTTGACGTAAATCTTCAATGTAACATGCTAAGTTACTTGAAACTTTATTAAATACTTTATCAAGATATGGGATGATATTTTCCAAATTCAATTCCAACTCTAACGGGAAACTATGATATTGATGTAAAAACCTTGTGATGTCATTTCTTTCTGAAACAGATAAAAGCAAAAATGGATTACTGTTTTTATAATATACCATTGCTGAAAGATGAATAAAAGCGCATCCTAATTTATAAACAAAAAAAGGCCAGCCATAAAATTTATCAGCTAAATCCACCATTTGTTTATCGGTCACGACTTTCTTTGTATTGGGATAAGACCATTTTATTCCCTCCAAAGTTTGGTTTATAAAATGCTCTCTAAGGTTTAAGTCGCTAATTGACAACAAAAACATAACTCTTACCATAGAATCTAATTCTTGACGCAGAATAGATATTACCTGCCCATATAATTGTTGTTGCAACAAAATATTTATAGCGCAAGAATGTTCTCCTGACCTTTGAGTAACTATATCGCAAAATAAATTAATATTATTTGTTTTCATTGTTGAGTGATTTCGCTTATAAGATATAGGATTTACTATTGGTTGCCACATATATCTGATGCGGCATTTCTTTTTCGTTGTATATTATTGTATGGTTGTCGCACAAGGTCATTCCCAGCCTTTCAACCACACGGATGGATGCCACGTTTTCCGGTCGGATACTGCAACAGACAGTTTTCAGTTCCAGCTCTCCAAAGGCGTATTCCAAACACGCGCGGGCGGCTTCCGTACCGTAACCGTTATGCCAGTATGTGTTATCGAGTATATAGCCAAGCTCGACAGTCTCGTTCCCGTTTAGGGTACTATTCATCAGACCGGCTTGTCCTATCAATGCGCCGCTTTCTTTCAGTATGACGGCAAAATATCCGAACCCGTCCTTGCGGTATCGGATGAGTTGCCTGTTTATCCATTTGCGCACGTCCTTTTTGGTAAAGCCGTGTTCCCAAGCGTACATGACTTCCGGCTTTCCCATTATGGCAAGGAGTGCGTCCATATCCTTACGGGTTATCCTGCGGATAAGCAGCCGTTCCGTTTCCATGACGACCAGCGATGCGGAATAGGTCTTTATCTCAAATCCGTCCTCTTTCCATTCCTTCACAAGCCTGTTGATCGTTTCTTCCACCAGACTGTCATAAGCGGCATCGGGAATAACCTTTATAAAAAAGGTGTCACGGGTTTCTTTCATGACCCATTCGTTGATGTCTTTCAGTTCCTTGCCTTCGGGAATGTAATTCTTGTGTATCATGAACTCGTTGATGTTGTCCGCCAACAATTCTTCCAACTGATAACGGATGTCATCCTCCAGTTCGGCAAATGGTATGGTTTCCTCTTCATAGATGCCTTCTATTAAAACATCATCCTCTTCCATATCCTCGTCCGGTGTCTGATTGCCCCGTTTCATGTCCAACATATCCTGCGCGAACTGCCCGGATTCCTTGTCCTTGTACTTCTTGGCATATTTTTCCAGCAGTTCCCAGTCCTGACGGCTCATCGGGCATTTGAAAACGGCTCGTTCCACCTCGTTACAGCGCACCATGTCCGCCTTCACATCATCGGGAAGCGACCGGCATTCCTTGCAGATATGCCGCGAGTGTCCTTTGCCGCTGAATTGCTCGTTGGCTTTGTACTCGCTACAAATCCGACAGTAATGCCCCTGTTGTTTCTTCTTTTTCGCCACCATACCCCGTTATTATATCAACAGTTCTTTTCCTTTATCGGTAAGACGATATTTCTGCCGGGGATGTTTCGGATTTTCCGGGTAAATAGGCTCTACCAAATTCTGCCTTATGGCTGGATACAGATATAGTTCTAAAAAATTACTTTTGTCCTTTAATCCTATCACACACATAATCTCTTTGGTTGAAAGTGTCTGTGTGCCGATTGCAGACAACACCTTTTCCACCTGTGGGGTAACTGTGGGGTGACTGTGGGGTAACTGTCGGGTAATTGTCGGGTCGTGCCCCACAGTTTTTCGGGTATAGCGGAAAATAACCCATACACTATTTCCATCTGTATGAAACTCCGGATCGGGAATGCCGACACGCCGGCATTCGCTTATCATAAGCCCGATGCCTCGTCCCCAGCTTTCCAGAACCTCGCTTTTATACAGAACATTCGCAATAATCAGGTTTTGAGGTTCTGAATTATGCCCGCTCAATAACTTTTCCATTGTTATATCCGGCGGAAAAGTTCCACTGTTCTCAATCTCCACACGGTCATCATAGATGGCAATTCCTACCGAACTGCCGGGACGGTGGTATGAGCGGTGGCAAAGGGCATTTGTGCAGCATTCCCTCAATGCCTTGTAAGGAATCTCAAGCTCTTCCTCCCGATACAAGCCTTCAACTTTGCCCGAAAGGGAAAGATGCTTGAAAAAGAACGACATTGCAGTGTCCAGCAGTGTGTAGATATTGCCAGTGGTACGCTGATTGTCTATAAACTCGTCTTTTGTAGTTCCTTTGAAACGCGCCAACCGAAGCAGGCACTGGGGATAGAAGTAAAAATCACGACCGAACAAGACTGCGGAAGCATTATTCAGTTTTCCGTCATGTAACAGGTTGAATTTTTCGAGTATGGTCGGCAAATCCTCCCTTATGGTGGCTTCGGGTAGGCGACCGCACCGGATGCCTCCACGTACCGCTCCCATAATGGCATGTTCATCAAGGTCAGTAACTTTGATGTCGGGATTCGTCATCGCCTCCCAAGCGTATTTCCCACCTCGCTGCATAAGCAGTTGGTTATATACGTCTTGCGGCATGGAGGATGTCACGCTCTCCAATCGAAGATAAGCCCGTCCCTTATAGGAGAACGGACGCATATAACGTTGGCTGTCCGCAGACAAGGCTATCACACTCTTGTCTGTATTTTGGATACTGATATACGAAACTTCGAGTGTGGCAAATGGTTCAAAACGCCGGATGGCTTCCGCAATATCACGCTTCGTCTTGTCGCTCACTTCCTGCCCGATGATCTTTCCTTTGTCGGTCACACCGAACAACACCGTGCCACCTTCGCTGTTAAGGAAAGCGCAGAGCGTTTCCATGCCGCGCTCCAACTGCCCGGTGGTTTCCTTGAACTCCACCTGCCCGTTTTCCTTTTCGGCTATCAGTTGTTTTACTATATCGAGGTTGTCTATGTTCATATTCAATTCGTAACAATTGTACAAAGATAGCGTTTTTCGCTGAAATTCGGGGCAATAGCGCGCCGAAAACGCCCTTTTTCGTATAGATTTTACTCAAACGGGAGAACAGCATGATACCATTCTCCCGCTTATACCTGATTTTATCTTCTCATACGTTCCAGCTCTTCATCGCGCAGCATTCTCTCGTTCAGTTTCTCCTGCATCTTGTCGAGGAAATAGGTACGGCTTTCGTTTTTCCGACGTTTGATGTCGGTATAGAAGCGGTAGCAATCCTTCGACTCAATACCGAATATCTTGTAGAGAATCGGGGCGAGCTGTTTTAGCGGCATATTGCCGTTGTTGATACAGCCCATCTCGTCTATGCCGTAGATAAGTTCCACGAGGTCGATGGCGTTGCCCGTCCAAAGAAGGCTGGCGGTGGTTTCTGTTGCGTTGTTGGCGGATATTAGTGGTGGCACTTGGGGCGTGGCAAGGAATTTCTGCATCTTTCTTACGAAAGACAGAGCCTTGCTGACGTAGGCGGCAATCTCTCTTCTTTCTTCTGACAG
This sequence comes from Butyricimonas sp. BSD2780061689_150309_C8, assembly GCF_015560935.1. Classification (NCBI taxonomy): domain Bacteria; kingdom Pseudomonadati; phylum Bacteroidota; class Bacteroidia; order Bacteroidales; family Odoribacteraceae; genus Butyricimonas; species Butyricimonas sp. BSD2780061689_150309_C8. Next base: position 815 of record NZ_JADMSV010000052.1, on the reverse strand, counting down.
ATTACGCACCGGATGGTGCTGCAACTCGATTTCGATGTAGGCAAGCGCGATGACGGTAAGGTTCATGTCCATGCCGCCGTTGCACAGTTCTATTACTTGGGTGGCGAAAGCCGTGTATGCTTTTTCCATATTGCAGTCTCCGGCTTCGTTTATCCGGCGGAAGAACTCGGTTTCCGCCAATAAAAAATAATTCATGTCCTGTCAATTTTGAAATTTTACACTCTGTTTTCGGTATGCGCACATGAATATAATTGGCAAAAAACGCGGCAGAAAACAAAAAATCCAACGCTCAATTTTACAAAGTGTTGTATTTCAGTGGTATAAAATTCAATATTTTTTCACAGGGACAAATTATCTCCGACTTAAATTGTTTGTAATCAGAACATTTATTCTATTCTTGAAAATAAAAATGTATGCTTGCCGCACATTTTGGCTATCTTGCTTTTTTATCAAGGATGTAGATAATGCGGCATACACCGTTGGGAAAACTTTTCAAAGAGGAAAGCGTCCAGTGTTGCTCTGGCAGAGCCGACTTAAAAAAATGTCGTCCGCTTCCGGATATGAAAGGAACGGTGTATAGTATGATTTCATCCACAGCGTGCATACGCAGTAGTCCGTTTATATAGTCTGCCGTGTCCGGTGTGGCTTCCGCGAGGTAACGGATGTTTGTGCCGTCTTTTCTCCATTCGTGCAGCATTGAAATGGAATAGTCTGGTGTCACGCGGTAAAGGGCGTTCTTGGAAAATATAAAGTCACTTGACCCACTATTATACTCTAAATTGACCCATCAAAAAAATATTAGAATTAAGTAGAGA
>NZ_JADMSV010000051.1:0-6790 GCF_015560935.1 Butyricimonas sp. BSD2780061689_150309_C8 | reverse complement strand
AAAATTAGTGCACTGCAACTCTTCTTTTTCAAAGATACACGATTTTTCGTGTTATTGAATAGTGCAAAAGTAAATGTCCAAAAAGTCCTGTTCATAGAGGAGGTGGCACGAAGTGACGGAGGAGTTTTTTGAGGATAAAATACCTTTTGACACAGCCTCATTTTCGCTTTCAGCGAAACTATTGATACAAAAAGCGCTTAATACTCTTCTTTGGTGTTTTTTCAAACTCTTCATTGTATATCGTAACTTTCGCGATCTGGCTGTATGCCGGGAGAGTTTCGTTAATTTGTTTCCGGTTTTCCTCCATGATGGCAGCGATAACCTCGTCCGAGTTCTTGTTGTCTGCATTGATAGCCTCGAAGTCGGGATAGATGAGGGCGGTGAGTTTGCCTTCTTTCTCGACCACGATAGATTCGCTCACGTAAGGAAGGTTATTCAGATGATCTTCAATTTCTTCCGGGTAGATATTTTGACCACTGGGGCCGAGAATCATGTTTTTACTACGCCCCTTGATGAAAAGGTTGCCTTCTTCGTCAATCAGTCCAAGGTCTCCTGTGCGGAGCCAGCCGTCGGGTGTGAAAGCGGCATGTGTGGCCGCCTCGTTCTTGTAGTACCCGATCATGAGATTATCACCTTTGGCAAGGATTTCCCCGACGATATGTGCCGGATCGGGCGAGTCTATTTTCAGTTGCATACGGGGTGCAGCTCTTCCGCAGGAGCCTTTTTTGAAAGTTTCCCATCCGGCATACGAGAGGATCGGTCCGCATTCCGTCATACCGTAACCCACGGTATAGGGAAAATTTATCGAGTGTAAAAATTCTTCTACCTCTTTATTCAGAGCGGCCCCACCGACAATGAGTTCTTTGAAATTCCCGCCGAAGGCATCAATGACTTTCTGACGGATGGAGTTCTTCACTTTCTTGTCGAGTAACGGCAGGTTAAGCATGAGTTTAATCAATGGTTTTTCCAGTGCCGGGAATACTTTTTTCCGGATAATCTTTTCGATAATCAAGGGTACGGAAATAATCAAGTTGGGTCTTACCGTGGAGAATGCGTCCGCAATGATCTTCGGGGACGGGGTTCTCGTTAGGAAAAATACGTGAGCCCCGCTGGCAAACTCGTAGATGAACTCGAAAGCCAACCCGTACATGTGCGCCATGGGGAGCATGGATATAACCTGTTCTCCGGGTAATTTCCCGAATACCCCGAAGGCGAACGTGAGGTTCGACCAAAGGCTGCGATAGGGGAGCATAACCCCTTTCGAGAAACTAGTGGTTCCCGACGTGTAGTTAATAATGGCGAGTTCTTCCGGTTTGTCATACGTGTAGTTCACGTCTTCTGGGCGAAAACGGTCGGGATATTTCTTCCCGAATAGTTCGTTCAGTCGCTCCCGTGCGTGTGATAGTGTTTGACTACGCGACACGAGTATTGAATTATCTTCCAAGCTTAAAATACCTTCCAGAGCTTCCATCGAGGCCTCGTTCAATCCTTCCCACACGACGCTACCCACGAAAAGTAGGCGAGCCTCGGAATGATTCACGATATTGTGTATGTTATCCGGTTTAAATTCGTTTAGGATGGGGACCACGACAGCCCCGTAGGTTAGTGTGGCGAGAAATGCAATTCCCCAATTTGTGGAATTTCTCCCGCATAATGCGATTTTATCTCCTTTTTTAATGCCCGCGTGTTCGAAAAGAATATGTAATTTTTCTATTTTCCGGGCCACGTCCTTGTAGTTACAATTTATTCCGTGATAGTCGGTCAGTGCCGGACGATCCCAGTTTTCCTTGATACTACTCTCTATATAATATATAAAACTTTCTTCCATCTGTAAGTATACTGTCAAACAAATGTCAAAGTTACGAATATTTTTCGAGATTTCGAGGGGAGGGTGAAAAGTAGTAAGGTTCATAAGGTCATAGACCTTATGAACTTTCAGAACCAAAGGTTCGATTTTATAAACTTATTTATATTCCCAGAGCTTTTCTTTTATCATCCGGAATTGGAGTAAGATCACCGCTGTATGAGATACTTGCCCGGTTGTTGCTGGTCACGTTGACACTGCATTTCCCGTTACCGTAAACTTCCACGTAGAAGTTAAAGACATCGTTGCGATTTCTCACGTTGAATTTGTATTCGATGTAATGTTTTTTGCGTTTGTTAATCACCTTGAATGATTCGTTTTCAATCTTTGCTTTCTCGAATTCAATCCCGCCGCCTTGTCCGTATTCCGTGGAGTAGGCCCGTCCGAAGAATGGCAAGCGTCCCGTGGCTATGGTGTCGAGGATAAAGAGTTGTCCCTCGTTGGTAGCCAGCGAAACGTAGCCTTCGCCACCGATGCGTTTCTGCCCGTATTTGGAGTCTATGGTGATGCTGCTGTTACCTGTCGGGAAGGCTTGATCTACCTCGATGTAGAATTCACGGCTTTTCATGAGTTGTTCGATCTTGGCGATACCCGCGGTGTCGCTTTTCTGTTTCTTTTCACCCATTGCAAAGAGGCAGGTAAAAAGGAGTATTCCTATTGGAATGATTGTTTTCAGTGTTTTCATGTTCTTGTTGTTTTTTCGTGAATATAAATGTCATGTTAATATATAGCAAATCATGTACCACGAGCCATAATTCGCTGAATGGATTCACAATATAGTAAAAATAAGGGATATTTGCAAATTTACACCCTCACTACTGGTACAAAAACCGTTTTATACTTCGTTTCGGGGTCTTCTCGAATTCCTCGTCGTGAATCTCTATCCGGGCAATCTGGCTGTATGCCGGGATCTGCTGGTTGATCTGTTTGCGGGTCTCGTGAATGATTTTGAGAAGTGCCTCGCGGGATATTTTGTTTTGTTTCATGGCCTCGGCATCTGGATAGACAAGGGCCACGAGTTTACCTTCCCGTTCAATCACTAGCGATTCTGCGATATAAGGTTGGGCGTTGAGTAGGTCCTCGATCTCTTCGGGGTAAATGTTCTGCCCGCTGGGGCCGAGAATGAGACTTTTGCTACGACCTTTGATGTAGAGATACCCGTCCGGATCCAGCACGCCGAGATCCCCCGTGTGGAGCCATCCGTCGGGGGAAAGTACGGTATTAGATGCTTCCGGGTTGTTGTAGTACCCGTCCATGACATTCATGCCTTTGGTGAGAATTTCTCCAACTTGTTTGAACGGATCGGGCGAGTCGATGCGGATTTCCATGCGGTCCACGGCTCTCCCGCAGGAGGTGGGACGGAACGTTTGCCAGTGGTCGAAAGCAATGGCAGGTCCGCACTCGGTCATGCCGTAGCCCACGGTGTAGGGGAATTTCACGGAATGGAGGAATGCCTCGACTTCTTTATTGAGGGCGGCTCCCCCGACTGCGAGTAGCTTGAATCGTCCCCCGAAAGCATCAAGAATCTGCCGCTTGATCTTGTGGCGGATTTTTCCCCCGATGATGGGCATTTTTAGCATCAGCTTGATATGAAACTTTTCCAGTTGCGGGAGTACTCGACTTTTGATGATTTTCTCGATAATTAAAGGCACGGCGACGATCAGGTGCGGGCGGATGTCGGCAAAGACTTCCCCCAGTATCTTGGGCGAGGGCATTTTTTGTAGGAAGTAGATATGTATTCCGCTGGCGAAGGGGTAAATGAACTCGAAGGCCAGCCCGTACATGTGGGCCATGGTAAGGATGGATACAAGTTTTTCGCCCGGCGTGTAACCCATCTGGTCAAGGGCGTAGCGGAGGTTGGACCACATACTGCGGTAAGGGAGCATCACGCCTTTGGGCGAGCTGGTGGTGCCGGACGTGTAGTTGATCATGGCCAGTTCTTCCGGTTCCTCCGTGCGGTAGTGTATATCCTCGATTCGCAGTTCCCCGGGGTGCCGGGCGGAAAACAGGGTCTCCAGCCGGGTGGCGGTTTCCGAGAGAACCGGGTTGCGGGAGGAGATCACGGAATAATCAGCCATGGCGATGATCCCGTCTAGCGCGGGCATACTCTCGTGGTCTATGTTATCCCACACGGATTTTCCCACGAACAGGAGCCGGGCCCCGGAGTGGTTGATAATGTGGTGAATCGTGTCGGGTTTAAACTCGTTAAGGATGGGAACGGCCACTGCCCCGTAAGTGAGCGTGGCGAGAAAAGCTATTCCCCAGTTGGACGTGTTGCGGCTGCATAGTGCCACTTTATCTCCCGGTCGGATACCGCCTTCCTCGAAAAGGATATGTAATTTTTCAATCCATCGTGCCACGTCTTTATAGTTATGTTCCGCATCCTCGTAGTCCGTCAGGGAGGGAAGGTGCCAGTGTTCTTTTATGCTGTGTTCTATAAGTTTCAAGAAACTCGTTTCCATGATGTTATATAATTAATATTCTCTTCTTATACTGAAAATTAACTTGAAATGTTTTTCTCGCGGGTTTATTTTTATCCGGGGAGAGGTTTGTGTATATTCGCGTGAAACAAGAAAAAATCAGGTCACGTGAAAAGAAATAATAACGAGGTAAGGGTGGTTCCGCCCGTGTTGCAGGGGGTAGAGACGGGGAACGAGTTGTTCAGCGAGTTGTTGGTGGACGATGACGAGGTGGATCGTCGCTCGTTCAGTCGGGAGGTGGTTGATGGGGTGGATTTGTCGGAGGTGAACGTGTCGTCCTGCGTGTTTGATCATGTCTCGTTTCCTGGTTGCCGTTTCCGGGAGTCTCGGCTTGCGGACGTGTTGTTCGAGAATTGTGACCTGTCGAACGTGGACTTGTCGGGGTGCGTGTTGTTCCGGGTGGAATTCCGTTCGTGCAAGTTGATGGGGACGAACCTATCGGACGGTGTGTTGAATAACGTGTTGTTCCAGCATTGCAACGCCCGTTACATGAATCTCTCGATGGGGCGTCTGAAACAAGTACTTTTCGCCCACGATGATATGCAGGGAAGTGCCTTGGAGAGTTGCCGGCTGGAGGCGGTGGCGTTCGACACGTGTAGCCTCGTGGAGGCTGAGTTTTCTCGTACTTCATTGAAGGGGATAGACTTAACATCCTCACGGTTGGAAGGCCTGCGGCTGGGTGTGGGGGATTTACGTGGGGTGGTCGTGTCACCCGTGCAGGCGTTGGATTTAACCCGCTATCTAGGACTGGTTGTCAAGGATGTGTAAGTGATGTCAGCAAAGTACAAGGGTTGTTAAATGTGATGGGAGGTTGAAACTTTCGTTCCGCGGCATCGTAATTATTCACGAGTGTCTTGACAGACACGCCCTTTAAAAATTTTCTAAATAAACTAAACTAATTAATTATGAAGACAGAAAATCCTATCACACCGGTTTTTGGGACGGATGAAGAGGCCCGGGTGGCACCGAAATACGAGATGCCAGAGGGTATGATGCCGGGCGAAGTTGCCTATCAAATCGTGCATGACGAGGCCATGTTGGATGGTAATTCACGTTTGAATCTGGCGACTTTCGTGACTACATGGATGGATGATTACGCTAGAAAAGTGATGACCGAGAACATGGATAAGAACATGATCGATAAGACCGAGTACCCGCAGACGGCGGAGATCGAGCGTCGATGCGTGAATATCCTTGCCAAGTTGTGGAATTCACCGGAGAAACCGTATTGCACGGGTACGAGTACCGTGGGTTCTTCCGAGGCTTGTATGCTGGGTGGTATTGCCGCCTTGAAACGCTGGCAGAAGAGACGTAAGGCAAAAGGTCTTCCTATCGATAAACCGAATTTCATCATCTCGACCTGTATGCAGGTGGTTTGGGAGAAATTCGCTATCTACTGGGATGTCGAGATGCGTATGATTCCCGTGACGGCGGAGAAGATCACGCTTGACCCGCAGGACGTGATCAAGGCTTGCGACGAGAACACCATTTGCGTGGTGCCGATTCAAGGAGTGACGATTACCGGGTTGAATGATAACGTGAAGGAGATTAACGACGCGCTCGACAAGTTGAACACCGAGAAAGGCTGGGAGATTTGTATCCACGTGGACGCCGCTACCGGTGGGTTTATCCACCCGTTCATCGATCCTGAAACGATCTGGGATTTCCGTTTGAAATGGGTACTTTCCATCAGTACTTCAGGTCACAAGTTCGGTCTGGTATATCCCGGTGTGGGCTGGGTGGTTTGGAAAGACAAGCAATATTTACCCGAGGAAATGAACTTTGCCGTGAATTATCTGGGAGCTAATATCCCGAGTATTTCCATCAACTTCTCTCGTCCGGGTAACCAGGTATTGGCCCAGTATTACCAATTCATGCGCTTGGGTAAGGAAGGGTACAAGAAAGTACAGCAAAATTGCCTGAACGTTTGTCTCTACCTGAAAGAGCAATTGAAAAAGATGGGTATTTTCGAGTTCTTCAGTAATGATATGCCGAACCCGTTGTTCATCTGGAAATTGAAAGATGATCCAAACCGGAAATGGACTTTGTACGACTTGTCGGATGCGCTACACGTGGAAGGATGGCAGGTGCCTGCTTACACGATGCCGAAAGCGATGGAGGACGTGATAATCATGCGTGTTGTTGTTCGACAGGGCACCGGGTTTGATTTGGCCGATCTGTTGATGGAGGACATCAAACGTTGCGTGAACCAGTTGGATGCTCTGAAAGAGCCGACAAATAGCGCTCTGATGTGGGCGAAGAAAGAACCACAGAAACCGAGAGGTTTTAATCATTCCAGATAAACATACTGTTTGTCAACTATTTACTATATAGGGGTTGTCTAAAAAGTCTTATCCATTATCTACAAGCTACCCCCTCCAGCTCCCCCTTACACAGGGGGAGAGCTGATTACCAAGCGGTTTCTCCCCCTGTGTAAGGGGGAGTT
>NZ_JADMSV010000050.1:0-7132 GCF_015560935.1 Butyricimonas sp. BSD2780061689_150309_C8 | reverse complement strand
TATTGTAAAAATATTTTGTTATAAACACACTTCCACGTTTTTTTTGCTTTACGGACTTGTTCTATCCTCCCCCAAAAATACATTCTTGTATCGTGTTTCTTTGCCGATTCATAATTATCATTCTTTTAATGGACGCCGCACTTATTCCTTCCTCGAATGAAATCGAAATCGATTGCTTTCTTTTTCGCAATCACTTTGTTTCATTATGCAACAAATGTATGAGAATTGAATTTTAAAACAAAATGTTTTTCGAAAAAAAATCGTTTGGATTTTGATTTTAACACATTGATTTTCGATATATAATCAAAAATGCATTAGAGTGATGGAATTAAAATCACTCTAATGCATTGGCTAATATTGATATAGGATGTTCGCAACGTTTTGAGGTAGACATTTCGATTTGCCATTTGCATGTTTCGCAATCGGTAACCACGTAATCAATGTCAAGTGCTTCTATTTGCTTGAATAAAGGTTCTCCTATGTCTTGAGAGGTTTTATAATTCTCTTTTTTGAAACCGTAAGTTCCCGCAATACCGCAACATTGCGAATCTAATATGGTTAATTCGATATTCGGGATTAATTTCAACAACTCGATAGAATAGTAAGCCCATCCCAGTTTTTCCATGTGGCAGGGCGTGTGGTAGGCAACTTTGATTTTCTGTCCTGTTTTAAAATTCAATTTTGTTTTCTTTTGGCTTAACAAACGATAGATATACCGAGTAGCCAACTCCACGTCCTCACGAACATCAGCGTTATCAATATCCAACAAGTGAGGATACTCGTCTCGAATCGTAAACGTGCAGGTTGAAGAAGTTGCTATCACGGGTATTTTCTTCTCCAACACGGACTTCCGAATCGAATTTATATTCGTACGAGCCTGTTTTTGTGCTTGTTTGATCAATCCGTTGGAAATCAAGGCGACCCCACAGCACTTTTCTTTTTCTAGAAGTTGCACCCCGATACTAAAAGCATTCATGACCTTAATTAAATCTTTTCCCAGTTGAGGATTATTGTAATTCACGTAACATCCATGGAAATAACTTACTTGGCTTGGGTAGGCGGCTTGTTTCTCTGCGACTTTTTTATACCAACTTTCGAAAGTGCCGAAAGCGTATTTGGGGAACGTGCGTCGATGATCGATTTTCATAACCCCATCCAAAATTGCCTTCACTGGCTTTAGGCCCAAAGTTGTATTCACGATCGGGGCAAACGGGGTGGATAACGTTCCGACAAGATCTGTATTAGCTAGAATATAGTCCCGGAGTTTCGGTTGTTTTTTGCTATATTTAATTCGAGCTGCTTGGATAATGTCTCCGATTTTCACGTTCGAAGGACAAGCGACTTCACATCTTTTACAGTTAATACAATATTTCAAGGATTCATCATAGAAGTTGAATTTCTTCAACCGTAGGCGTTCTCCATCGGGGCCTGCTTGTTTGGGACCCGGATAATTGGGATTTACTGCTGCTACAGGACAATAAACGGTACAGATCGTACATTTGATACATTGTTCAAAATTGTTGTCGCTGATATTATGTTGTTGGAGATTCATGGCTTCTTTATTTACTTAAAATCTGTTCTGCTATATACATGGCACTCAAAATGGAAACTCCAGCCCCGCATCCCTCTTTCAAAGGATTGAATCCCTCAAGGATTGCCCCGGCTGCATAAAGATTCTCAAAGATTTTGCCTTCTCGGGTACAACGGAACGTGCTGTCGGTTTTGATCCCGAAAGATTGATAAGGTTGTGTGTCAAATACATCGCTGTTATACCATTGTGTCCTATTCGGGGTAAATGTTACATCGAGATCAAAAATTGGTTCGTATATTTTTTCTGTACTGGCAATCAATCCTTGGCTGAAATAACTTCCCGTGGCAAGAATAAAATTTTGTCCAACGAAAGGAATGTCCCCATGATTGAAAGAGTAAATCTGTGAAATCCTGTTTCCTTTTATGTCTGCGCGTAAAACATTATCTCCCAGCATGAAAACTCCTCCATTTTGCTGGAAAACAGAACGAAGTTTTTGTTGTGTATGTATACCAGGAACGGAAGGAGGAAGAGTTGGCAAGAGATAGATTGGCTTGTTGATTTCTTTTCGCAAGTAATCTACCACATCTTCCCGATTCAACCCCGTGATCGCAGGTAAAATAATTGAATCACAATTTCCGCTTTCCGCTTTTAGTATTCGGGCTAATTCTTTTATATTTTCTTGCTTGTCAAATACCCGGGCAATATTAACGGAGCGCATCTCTGTCGGATTCTTGCGCAAATTTTCAAGAGCCGGGAAATTGATAGAATGAATACTGCATTTGGCTCCCATTTTTAGGAATTCATCCGCGATGAATCGCGTGTAAAAATCAAGGAATCCCGTGATGTTAAAGATGCCCGGATGCTGGATTGGTAAACATTTTTCGTTTTCGCTTATTAATAAATTTTTAAGCGTGAGCCAGGTGGGCTTCAATGTCCCCATTGGAGTCACTCGATAATGATTCTCTTCGTGATCCCCTTGGGTCGAAATTCCTGCATTTTTAAAAAATTCTTCCGCTTGTTGGGCTAATTCCTTAAACTTGGTTTCGCCAAGCTTGGCATAAGGATGCGTGGGAGCTTGTTTGACAAGTTCGCTTATCGCATCCAATGGCTTTTGGACGCTTGTCCCATCGGGTAAATTATTTAACAAATCAAATGAACCGGAAGAAAAATGCAAAGCACTTTGTCCCGATGATATGATAACACATCGCTGCCCCCGTTGGGACAAATAAATTCCACTGATTAAGCCGGATAAGCCACCACCGATGATGATTGTATCGAATTTCATGTTATTTCTTAGATGATGATGTTAAACCACAAACGCCTTCATAAATCCAGGCCGTATACTCACTCTCGCGCAACGTGTCTCCCCAGGCAATGGGCGACATCCCTTTCCATCTTTCGTTCAAGAAAGAAGCAAGATCTGCTTTGGCTCTATTCGTGCATACTTTATTCATATCGCTCATTAAACCGGCGGCACGACACGCACAAAGTTCTCCTTGGCAGGTTCCCATGCCAACGCGAGTTCTTCGTCTCAAGTCAACCAGATTGTTTACATCCAGCTCGTTTAAGGCGTATTTTGCCTCGCCAACAGAAACCTCTTCGCATTCACATATCAAGCTATTGTCTAATGGCGTATTTTCAGAAAAACGATCGGCCATATCCCCATGCCTGTAAATAGTCGAATTGCGTTGCGTAAGAGGTACGGATATAATTTTTTTGCTAATTTCTTCTATGCTCTCCCTTGAACCAGGAAGCTTTTCCGTGGCTGTCGTACAAATGGCTGAAAGGTTGAGTTTTTTACATATCAAATCTGTTGTCCACTCGGCCATCAACCGGTAGGTCATTAATTTTCCCCCCGTGATTGTGATAAATCCTTCCAACCCGTCACGGGTTGCATGATCCAAGAGCACGATTCCCCGACTTACACTTCGGCCGCTTGGATCGTTGTCAGACGCAACTAGCGGCCGCACTCCGGCATATGCTCTTAATATACGAGTTTGAGCCAGAATGGGTGCCATCTTTTCCCCTTCTCGTAACAGCACGTCAACCTCTTCCGGGGTTACTTTCATGTGATCAATTTCTTCAAAAGGTACTTTACTAGATGTTGTTCCAATGAGGCAGATCGTGTCGCCCGGAACAAGAATGTCAGCGTCGGCTGGCTTGCGACACCTGTTCAAGACGATGTTGTTTACTCGATGTCCAAAAATCAGTAATGCTCCTTTCGAAGGCAGCATGTTTATATTAATATCCACAAGTTTTGCTATATTATGTCCCCAGATCCCTCCGGCATTGACAACAATAGTAGCATGATAGGATTTGATTTCGTTTGTTTTATGATCTAGAACTTTTACTCCAATCACCCGATTTTGCTCTCGTATGATCTCGATGACTTCTTGGTATGTGAGTATCGTTGCTCCATGCAGTTTGGCGTCCATCACATTGGATGCCGTCAGGCGAAACGGGTCCACGGCGCCATCCGGTACTCTTACCGCCCCGATAATATCCCGGTTTGCAGATGGTTCTAGACGTAATGCTTCTTTCGGGTCGATGATGTCCGCACGAATTCCCGCCTGCTTACATGCCTCGACAAATTTGGCCTGATAGCTGAGATCATCCTCGGGTAAACTGAGGAATAAACCATCTGTTTCTTCTACACAATGACTGGCAATTTTGCGGAGCGTCATATTCTCTTTGATACATTCTTCTGCGGACTCTTTGTCAGTCACGGCGTAACGGGCTCCACTATGCAATAAGCCGTGATTTCTCCCCGTAGCACCGGTAGAGATGTCGAATCTTTCCAATAGAAGTGTCTTTATACCCCTGCGAGAGCAATCTCTGGCAGTTCCGGCGCCGGTAGCGCCACCTCCGATGATTATCACATCAAACGATTGTGTAGTTTCGTTCTGCTTCATGTGTATGAAATTTTATTTTTCACTACAAAGAAATGAATAAAACGAAACATATCAAAATTAAAAAGCAATTTTTTTACTAGAATCGAAACAAAAGAAAAGTATTTTAGTTTCGATTGAAATAAAATAATCTAGAAAAAGAAACATGTGCAGATCTTGTTTCAATAGATTCTGAATTCCATATTAAGAAAACCGAAGGATGTGGTTATTATTTAATTCTTTGTGTTATAGAAATATATGTGAGGTAGTTATGCGAAGAATTGTTACTATAAATATAGTATATGAATTTTGTGTATAATAAATTAGGTATACCTGAGAAATACAAAGAGGAGACAAAAGCATAACGGGAAAATGCTTTGTCTCCTCACATCACCAACCGATTAACATACCCCAATTGCTTGGGGATTTCACCAATAATCGCTATATTTGTAACAAACGATGTACGAAGGTAATACAAATTTGGATGAAAACAAATTTATGTTGGATTATTTTCGACAAAGTAACATAATTTATAGTAATTCTAAATAACACGATATGTCATTTTCAGAAAGATTACAAAAGGTAATGGACGAGCAGGGGTACACAAAATATAAAGTAGCGAAAGCTTTACATATGTCTGCAACAACGATTTCCAACTACTTAAAGAATAAAACAAAACCAGACACCACAAAGTTGGAAGTGATGAGTCGTTTATTGGGAGTAAATCGAAGATGGCTTCTAACAGGTGAAGGTGATAAATATCGTAAGGGTAATGCAGCAATGACGGAAACTTCTGGAGATCTTTCTGTGCGGGATAACGACGAACTCACGGTTCGCCATCTTGTAGAAATTGTAGACAAACAGGCGTCCTCATTACAAGCTAGAGATGAAGAAGTCAGAAAGTTAATGACAATGAATGAAGTCTTGTTAGGAAAGTTGACTATCTTGTTGGAAAAATTGTTTGAAAAGCTTTAAGCGTCATACAATATTGGATTATATAAACTCCCTGTAATTTATCTTTGCAAGATGAAATATAGAGATTGCATTTTTGTTTCCTTTCAAATATTGAAATATAATAAAGAGTTTGTTCAGTTACTTATCCGTTACCTTGATTTAGCAAGCTGCAAATATACTTTAAACAATTCTTGTACTTTAAGTTTTACTTTTTAGAGATGAAAGAATTGCTTTTTTATATGTACTCTTGAATGATAAATGATGCAAGAGTAAACTTCATTATATCTAAAATTTGTCAAATGGGAAGTGTTTACTTTATTTTAACTTCTTATCAATTATAAAAAAATTAAGAATTATGCGTAGTACATTCAAGTTGTTATTTTACGTCAAGCGTAACGTTCCCAAAAGTGATAACAGCCTACCATTAATGGGAAGGATAACTATAAACAAGGGAATTGTTCAATTCAGTCTTAAAATGAGTGTTCCCCCTGAATTATGGGATAGTAAGGCAGGGAAAGCCATGGGAAAAAGTGAGAAAGCGAAAGATATAAACCGGCAGTTGGAACAAATTCGGGTAACAATAAACAATCGTTATCAAGAAATCATACAAGCGGGTGGAGGTGTTACAGCAGAACAAGTAAAAAATGCTTATTTGGGAATTGGTATAAAGCAAGACATGTTTCTCAAGTTGTTCGCTTGGCATAATGAATTATTTGCTCGTAAGGTAGGTAACGGTCGAACCTTGAATACGTACAAAAAATATTGTAATCTTTATAAACTAATGCAAGCTTACATTCTGAAAGAATATAATCGTGAAGATATATCATTAAAGGAATTAAATCTCTCTTTTATTAACGGTTTCGAGCATTTTTTACGCACGGTCCGGGGGTGTTGTACAAATACAATTTGGTTGTATATGATCGGAGTAAAGCATATTATCTCCGTTGCACGAAATGAAGGTTTGCTTGTTGTTAATCCATTTGCAGGTTATATGATCAGTCCTGAACAAGTGGATCGGGGCTTTCTTTCGGAAGAGGAATTACAATTGTTAATGAAAGCCCCCATGAAAAATAAATCCTATGAGCTTGTACGTGATCTATTTGTTTTTGCGGCATTTACGGGATTAGCCTATTCCGATATTAAAAATTTAACCAAGAATAACCTGCAAACATTTTTGGATGGCCATTTATGGATCATCACGCGTAGGCAGAAAACAAATGTCGATTCGAATATCCGACTATTGGATGTGCCCAAACGAATAATTGCAAAATATGAAGGCAAAACCGGGGATGATCGTTTATTTGCCGTTCCAAGTAACTGGTCATGTAATAATATATTGAAAAACATCGGTAAACAATGCGGATTCAAGATTAAACTTACTTTCCACGTGGGACGCCACACCTTTTCAACTTCGCTTACATTGGCGAAAGGTATGCCCATTGAAACCGTAAGTCGAATTCTAGGCCACACAAATATAAAAACCACGCAGATTTATGCAAAGATAACGAACGAGAAGGTGAGCAGGGACATGGAACTTCTTTCACAGAAATTAGCTGGATTAGAAAAACAACTAACAGCGACAATCTAGGCTTGTCGTGAACAACAAAAAGGATGAATAAATTTTTGAGGTTTTTTCCATCCTTTTTATGATACAAAATACAAGTTAGAATAGCTACTAAGGCATTACCTCTTTATCAATCGAATTTTATTAACATACTTGTATTTAAGTTATTAGGTGGTTGTAAATGGTTTTTACAAT